>CAKZJN010000451.1 GCA_936943465.1 uncultured Rhodoferax sp. | reverse complement strand
GATTCCTTCTTTGTGACGGGTGTTTCGGGCGGCTCCAACACCAGCAGTTCCAGCAGCAGTACCGGCACCACGACCACGTTGCCGTCCATCACGCTGACGCCGTTCTTCTCCGGCATTTCGCTGGACGTGACGCCGCAGGTGGACGATGCCGTGAACATCACCTTGCATGTGCATCCGGCAGTGACCTCGGTGACCGAAGTGTCCAAGCAAATTGATTTGGGCTCGGTAGGCTCCTATAAGCTCCCGCTGGCCTCCAGTGCGGTGAACGAAACCGATACGCTGGTGCGCATTCAGGACGGCCGCATTGTGGCCATTGGCGGCCTGATGCAAATGGATTCCAGCCGCAATGTGTCGGGCATTCCCGGCACCACCGGCAGCATCTTTGCACCGCTGTTTGGCAACAAGGCTGCAGCCGGGCGCAAGCGCGAGGTGATTGTGCTGATCAAGCCGACCATCATCCGCAGCGCGGCGGATTGGGAAGAGCAAAGCCGCAAGGCGCGCCTCGCGCTGGATGACATGGACGAAGCCCGTGCCCGGGTGATTCAGTTGGACGGCGGCACCGCAAAGTAATGTATCTCGGGCATTTTTCGCTACGGGAAGCGCCTTTTTCCATTACGCCGGATACCGACTTTTACTATCCCCACGAGGGCGCGCAGGCCTCGCTCAATATGTTGCTGGTGGCCCTGCGCAGTGGCGAGGGCTTTCTCAAGGTGGTTGGCGAGCTCGGCTGCGGCAAGACCGTACTGTGCCGGCAACTGCTTAAAACCCTGCAAGGTGAGTTCGTTACCGCCTACATTCCCAACCCCGACATGGGGCCCGACGATTTGCTGTTGTCGCTGGCCGATGAACTGGGCGTGCCAATTCAGCACCCGGTCCAGCGCCACCAGATCATGAATGGCATAGGCGCCTGTTTGGTCAATGCCGCCCGAAAAGGCAAGCGGGTGGTGGTGTGCATCGACGAGGCGCAAGCGATTCCGGTGCGTACGGTGGAGAGTCTGCGGCTGCTCTCCAACCTGGAAACCGAAAAGCGCAAGTTGCTGCAGATCGTGTTACTCGGCCAACCTGACCTGGACGCCAAGCTGGACCGTCCCGAAATTCGCCAACTGCTGCAGCGCATTACCTTTAGCGAGTATTTGGGTCCGATGCATCTGGACCGGGTGCCGGTGTACCTGGCGCACCGCCTGCGCACCGCGGCGCTCAGTGACTCGGTGAACACCGACCTGTTTACCGCCGAGGCGGCCGAGGCAATAGCCAAGGCCAGCGGCGGTGTGCCCCGCTTGATCAACGTGCTGGCCCACAAGTGCCTGATGCTGGCCTACGGCGAAGGAAGCCAGGAAATCAGCGCGGCCCATGTGCGCTTGGCGATTGCCGATACGCCGGGACTGAAGCAGCCCGGGTCCTGGTGGGCCCGCTTGCGGGCCGCCTGGTTGCGCCGACCGGGGCGCCTGCGCAATGCCAATGGGAGTTTGATGTGAGCGTCATTAACAAAATGCTGCGCGACCTGGACCAGCGTGAAGGGGCAAGCGACAGCGTGAAAGCCCCCACCGCGGGCGCCTTGCCGTTGCGCAGTGGCACCCACCATTCGTCCGCCCAGCCCCGTGCGGCGCGGGCCTGGATGCCGCTGGCCATTGCTGGCGTCGTGCTGCTGGCAGGGGGCGCAGCGTGGTGGTGGAACGGAACTCGCACCAACAACGCGCCGGCCAACAGTGCGCCGATGGCGGCGGCGCCATCCCTGATGCCTGTGCCCGCGCCGACCACGCCGGTTGTGGCCGCTGCGCCGGTAGGTAAGGAAACGGCCAAATTGGTTGCCAAAGAGCCGGCAAAACCCATTGCTATAGAAGTGGAAAAAAGCGCCCCGGCCGTGGCTCTGAAGGAAGTTCCCGCAGCAAAAGACAGCAAAGTCGTCGCCAAGGAACCCGCCAAAGCACTGATGAAAGAAGTTGCGGTGACCGCGGTTATGCCCGCACCCGCAGCGGTGGTTCCGGCACCGGTTGCAAAAACCGCCCCGGCGGTAGTCAGCGCAGTGACCGCGTCGCCCGAACCCGTCAGCCCGGCAGTGCGCCAAATTCAGGCCGGTCGCGATGCGCTGGCGCAGGCGCAGGCTTTGTGGAACGCGGGCTCGCACGATGCGGCGGTGGAACTCCTGCAGGGTGCCATTGGCGTGGTGGAGCGCAATGCGGCGGCGTCACCTTCCACGGCGCAAACGCAACTGTTGGCCGCGCTGGCCCGTGAATTGGGGCGTATGCATCTGGCCGATGGCCGTCCCGCTGCGGCGGTGGATGCTCTGACACGCATGGAGCCTCAACTGGGGCGGGAGGCCGATATCTGGGCGATGCGGGGCAACGCGGCCCAGCGCCTCGGGCGGCACCAGGACAGCGTGAACGCCTATGCGTCGGCGCTGCAACTGCGCCCCAACGAGCAACGTTGGTTGCTGGGCTCAGCCGTTTCGCTGGCCGCTTTGGGCCAAACCGCCCAGGCGTCCGACATGCTCGAAAAAGCCCGCGCGCTCGGGCCGGTGAGCAAAGAGGTGCAAGCCTACCTGCGCCAAGCCGGGGTGCGGGTCTCGGAACCCTGAAGCCCGCGTTGGTTTCCTGAATTAACTGCGTTTGCGTGGTGCAGGCGCTGCGGCCTTGGCCTTGGGTACAGGCTTTGCAGGTGCCTTTTTTGCCGGGGCCTTCTTCGCAGCAGCCTTTTGGGAGGGCCCTTTCTGGGCCGCCTTGGGAGCAGCCTCCACCGAATCGGTAATCACCTTGGCCAGCCCGATCACGCGTTCGGGGTCCACGCCCAGCGTGTCAATCAGGAATTCGATGATTTCCGAGCGCGGGTTGGCCAGCGTCGGCTCAATCATCATTACCGCAGCCGACAAGGCCAGCGCCAGTTCCCGGCGCTGGGTGTCGGGTAGCAAAACCTCTAACGCGTTCAAGGCTTCCACCGGTGCCACCGCGGTCACGCGGGCCTGGACTTTCAGCATCTGAACCCAGTTCACCTGCGCAGGAATCAGGCTGCGGGCGTCGGGCGGCAGTTGCGCCAACAGGCGGGCCAGGCGCAGGCTGCGGCGCTCAAACGCGCCAATCGACACCATGCCGGCCATGACGATGCGGCACACCGCCTCGGCTACGCCACCCTGGGTGATGGTTTTCAAGACGTCGGTGCGCGCCTTGGCAATGTCAGCCTCGGCGCGTTGTTCGGCGGCCTCGGCGTCGGGGGTGTCGGGCTTGAACCAGAAGCCCAGTCCATTGCTGCCGTACAAGTTACGGGCCAACTCCACCGACTTCTGGTCGCGCCAGTCGCGGAACTGGTTCAGGCTGTCGGTGAGAAATGTGTCCCACTGCTTTTCCATTTGCAACCAAGCGTTGTCAGCGCCCAGCGTTTCGCGGTGCTCACGTGCGTTGTTCGCCCACTCGCGAATCATGCTGGCGCCTGGCATGGCGTCGGACACCAGCGCGCGTTGCATGCGCAGGCTGTGCATCTTGCCCATGGCATCTCCGGCTTCGCGGGTGGCGAACAGCTTGACCCAGGGCCGGACCCAGGTCTTGTACAGGCTGGCGTTGAGCTCGGACACCTTGGCGATGGTGGAGAAGATGGTTTCTTCCTCGCGTCCTTCGGGGTTCAGTGCCAGGATGTCCTTCATGGTGCGGTGCTCGTACTGCACGGTGTAGTCGCCGGGTTCCAACTGGTCCCAGCGCTGGGTTTCCAGCCCGGCCTTGGCCTTGACCTTCATCTCGTAGAGGCCCGGTGGCAGACTTTCGATGACGTCGAGCGAAGCCACCAGTTGGTCGTGTTCCTTGCGCGCAATTTCACCGCCCACAAAAATGCCCAGATGGCCCACGCTTTCGTGCAGCACATAAACGATGGTGCGACCGGCGGCGGCAATGGCGCGCTCGTTGCCCCAGGTGTCAATGATCCAGTCGAGGGCCTGTGGCACGGGGGTGATGTTGTCGCCGTGGGATGCAAAAACCACCACCGGCGCGGTGATATTGCGCAGGTTGATGGCGGTGTCGCCGTCCTTGACTTCGCCGCGCGCCAACCGATTGCCGACAAACAGGTTCTCGACAATGGTTTCAATCTCGCTGCCGGTCATGCGGAAGTAGCCGCCCCACCAGCGCTCGAACTCCAGAAAGCGCTCGGCCTCGGTGTCCACGTTGGACCACAGCTTGTAGTAGCGGCTCCAGAGCGTGTTGGCCGGGTTCAGTTTCTCAAAGTTTTCCACCAGGTAGGCGCCGTCAAAGCGGTCGGCCGCGATGTCGGAGGTGAAGGATGCCAGCCACGAGCCACCCATGGCAGCGCCCGAATAGCGCATCGGGTTGAGGGTG
The DNA here is from genome assembly GCA_936943465.1 of uncultured Rhodoferax sp. Classification (GTDB taxonomy): domain Bacteria; phylum Pseudomonadota; class Gammaproteobacteria; order Burkholderiales; family Burkholderiaceae_C; genus Allorhodoferax. The sequence continues at coordinate 2,293 of CAKZJN010000451.1, read as the reverse complement.
GAACTGCCGGCCCAGTAAGACAGGGGCGCGCCCACCACCATCAGCGGGCCGAACAGTTCGGGCCGGGTGGCGTTGAGCGCCATCATGGCCCAGCCGGCCTGGCAGTTGCCAATCACTACCGGCTTGGCCGCGCACTGCGGGTGGCGCGCGATCACTGTTTCCAGAAAGCGGGCTTCGGCGTGCATCACGCTAAACAGGGTCTGGCCTTCTTCCGGTTGCGGCCGGAAGGTGACGAAGTACACCGGGTGACCGGCCCGCATGGCAACGCCCACTTCCGAGTCGTGCTTGAAGCCACCAATGCCGGGGCCATGTCCCGCACGCGGGTCCACCACCACCAGAGGCCGCGCGTCGTTGTGCACCACCATGCCTTTGGGCGGAACCAGGCGGAGCAGGGCGTAGTTGCAGGGTTCGGGGAGCGTCGCGCCATCGAGCACCAGTTCGTGTTCAAACTTCAGGAGGGGCGGTGTGCCCTGGTCGATGTGCTCGCGGTAGGCGTTGCCGCGGTCGAGCAAGGCTTCCATAAACAGCGCGCCACGCTGGGCAGCGTCAGCCAAATAGGTGCGGAGTTCATCGGTGGCAGGCGCTGCGGTGGCGGGCTCGGTCTCAGGGCGGCTGCGTGGGGCCATGGCGGTTTCCTCTTTGCTCTTTATGTTGTGTCCACGTTAGCACGAATGTTTGTCGCCATGGTGATCTGCAACAAGGCTTTCGCAACAAGCTGACGCTAGACTAGTCTCTCAAATCAACCGACTCGGAGCGCCGCCCCATGGACATCAAGAGCCTTCTCGACCAGCCGCACAAATTGCCCACCGTTCCGGCCGTTGTCCAAAAGCTGATTGCCAGTTTTAGCGACGAAGACGTCTCTTTCACCGTGATTGCCGAGCAGATTTCGGCTGACCCTGCGCTCACCGCCAAGCTGCTGCGGCTGGCCAATTCGGCCTACTTCCACCTGTCGCGCAGTATCGGCACCGTGGACGAGGCGCTGCAGATGCTGGGCTTCGTGATGGTGCGCAACCTGGTGCTGGGCAACGGTATGTCGGCGGCGTTTCGCAACACCAAGGGCATGGACCTCAAGCAGTTCTGGCTCTACAACCTGTACACCGCCAGCAGCGCGCGCTGGCTGGCCGGCAAGCTGGCACTGAACGCCGATCTGGTGTTTACCGTGGGCCTGATGCACGGGCTGGGGCAATTGCAGATGCACGTGGCTGCACCGCAAGAGGTGCAACCACTGGACAAGGCGGTACCGGTACTCGATGCCGGAAGGGCCGCACACGAGAAAGCCACGCTGGGTTTTCACAACGGCGAAGTGGCGGCGGAACTGGCAAAGATGTGGAATTTCCCGCAGCCCATCGTGGAGGCCCTGCGCTGTGTGCCCGATCCGCTGGCTGCGAAAGAGTTCTTGCCGGCAGCGGCGTGTGTGCACCTGGGCACCTGGGTGGCGCGCCACGCGATTGCGCGAACCAGTGCGAGCACCGGTGACGCAAGCTTTCCAGCAGAGATTGCGCGCAAGTTGGGCGCCAACGCTGAATTGACCTTGCAGGAATTGCCACCGGTTCACGAACTGGCGGCGGGGCTTGAGGACATGCTGGCTTGAGCGCCCGCTTAGGTTCGCTTAAAGACGTATATTTCCTGATGCAGATCAAGATTGCACCGCGTGGCGCGTAACGACCACGTAGCCTAGGGTTTACCCTTGTATCATTGGCTATCAGGGCGGGCCACCGGTAACGCCCCTTCATTACATACAGAGCAGGGTCATCATGACAGACACGGAGTTCATTGAAAACGTCACCTACGAAGAAATCAGCGTGGGCCAAAACGCCCGCCTGATCCGTACGCTGACACTGGAAGACATTCATGCGTTTGCGGCAGTTTCCGGCGACACCAACCCCTCCCATCTCGACGAAGAATTTGCCGACCACACCCCGTTTCACGGCGTGGTGGCCCATGGCATGTGGGGCGGCGCCCTGATTTCCGCCCTGCTGGGTAACCAGTTTCCCGGTGCGGGAACGGTCTATCAGGACCAGGTGCTGTACTTCGTCAAGCCGGTGCGCGTCGGTGACACGCTGGTGGTGACCGCTACCGTGACCCGGATGGAGCCGGAGCACAAGCGGGTGGAGTTTGACTGCACCGTGGTCAACCAGCGCGGTGAACTGGTGTTGCGCGGCACTGCGGGCGTCAAGGCACCTACGCAAAAGGTGCGACTGCCCAAGATCAATGCGCCCCGTATTCAGTTGTTTGACCCCGAAGCCCGCTTCAAGGACCTGTTGGCCAAGGGCGCCGGGCTGGAGGCGGTGCG
>CAKZJN010000450.1 GCA_936943465.1 uncultured Rhodoferax sp. | reverse complement strand
TGCTGATTGACGCGATTCAGGGCGTGACCGACCAGGACGCGCACATTGCCGGTTACATCCTGGAATCCGGGCGCGCCGTGGTGATCGCGGTGAACAAGTGGGATGCGGTGGACGAGTACCAACGCGAGTTGGTCAAGCGATCGCTGGAAACCCGTATGGGCTTCCTGAAGTTCGCGACGCTGCACTTCATTTCGGCGCAGAAGCGCCAGGGCTTAGGTCCGCTGTGGGATTCGATTGCCCAGGCGCACAAAGCCGCAAACTGCAAGATGCCGACCCCGGTATTGACGCGCCTGCTGTTGGAGGCCGTGCAATTCCAAACTCCCAAAAAGACCGGCATGTACCGACCCAAGCTGCGCTATGCACACCAGGGTGGCATGAACCCGCCGATCATCGTGATTCACGGCAATTCGCTGGAGCACGTGACCGAGGCCTACAAGCGCTTTTTGGAGGGAAGATTCCGCAAGGAATTCAATCTGGTGGGCACTCCGCTGCGGATTCAGATGAAGAGCGCCGCCAACCCTTACGCGGAAGACTCCTAGAACCGTCGAAAGGCCGTCTTATTCGCCCCCACAGACGAATCGGGGCATCTAAGTGTGCTATCGTCCAGCCTTATCAATTTTTTCGAACACGGAAAATATCGTGAATAATAAAGGCCAGTTACTCCAAGACCCGTTCCTCAACGCTTTGCGTCGTGAACACGTGCCAGTCTCCATTTATTTGGTGAACGGTATCAAGTTGCAGGGTCAGATCGAATCTTTTGATCAGTATGTGGTGTTGCTTCGTAACACCGTGACCCAGATGGTCTACAAGCATGCTATTTCCACCATCGTTCCCGGCCGCGCAGTGACCTTCAGTGCGGGTGCTGGCGACGAAGCTCCCACTGCCTGATCTGCGGTCAGAGTCTGAGACAGGCGCTATGGCGCCTTGCTGCATCCATTGACTGCCAACTCTCCAAAAGCCAGCGCCGCAACCATTCTGGTCGGCGTTGATTTGGGCTTGCCGCATTTCGACAGTGAACTCGAAGAATTGGGTTTGCTGGCGCAGACTGCGGGCATGGTCCCGGTCGCGCGGGTTACCTGCAAGCGGCGGGCGCCAGACGCCGCCTTGTTTGTGGGTTCTGGCAAGGCTGACGAAATCAAACTGCTGGCGACGCAGATGGGTGCCACCGAGGTTCTGTTTGACCAGGCGCTCAGCCCTGGGCAACAGCGCAATCTGGAGCGCCATCTTGGCCTGCCGGTTAACGATCGCACCTTCCTCATTCTGGAAATATTTGCCCAGCGCGCCCGCAGCCATGAGGGCAAATTACAGGTTGAGTTGGCACGCCTGCAATACCTGAGCACGCGTCTCGTGCGGCGCTGGTCTCACCTGGAACGCCAGAGTGGCGGTATCGGCATGCGCGGTGGTCCGGGTGAAGCGCAGATCGAACTTGATCGCCGCATGATCGGTGAGACCATCAAGCGCACCAAGGAGCGCCTTGCCAAGGTCAAGAAGCAGCGCCAGACGCAGCGCCGCCAGCGTGAGCGGCGCGATGCGTTCAATATTTCTTTGATCGGTTACACCAACGCGGGCAAGTCCACTTTGTTCAATGCGCTGGTCAAGGCGCGCACCTATGCCGCAGACCAGTTGTTTGCGACCCTCGACACCACCACCCGCCAACTTTATCTGGGCGAGGCGGGACGCTCTGTTTCACTGTCCGATACGGTCGGATTCATTCGTGACCTGCCGCACGGCCTGGTCGATGCTTTCCAGGCGACGCTGCAAGAAGCCATCGATGCGGACTTGCTGCTGCATGTGGTGGACGCGTCGAACGAGGGCTATGTGGAGCAGATCGCGCAGGTACAGCAGGTGCTGGCTGAAATCGGCGCCGATGGCATTCCGCAGTTGCTGGTGTTCAACAAGACCGATGCTTTGCCGCCTGAGCAAAGGCCGGTAAAGCTGGTCGATGAATACGAGGTGGACGGTGTGCAGACCCCTCGGGTGTTTGTCAGCGCCAGAAAAATGGAAGGGCTGGCGGAACTGCGGCAGCAGCTTTCTGCTGTGGTGGCGGCATCGATGCCAGCAGTCACCGGGGCTGATGAAGCCCCTGAAAATCACGGGGATGCGTCGTGATTGGGCACAATCGGCGTTCGGCCAATAAAGTGGATGAAATGAAAACTCTTTTTTCGCGGTTTGAGTGGAGCAACCCGTTGCGGGCCTTGCAGCGCATGTTTAATTTAAATGACTCGCGTTGGGGCCGTGGTGAGGACAAGGCAGGCGAGTCTGGTAAGCCAACCGACGGCGCACCGGAGGTCGAGGCGCCTAAACAGCCGGCGCCCGATCGCCGGCCTGCATCGGCTAGTTCTGGCCCGCCGGATCTGGACGAACTCTGGCGTGATTTCAACCGCAAACTGGGCGGCCTTTTTGGCGGTAAACCGGGTGACGGGCAGGGCGGCGGCTCCGGAGGCTCGGGTGGCTTTCAGCCCGACATGAAAAGTGCGGGTGTAGGCGTCGGCCTGATTCTGGGCGTGCTGGTCCTGATTTGGCTGGGTACCGGTTTCTTCATCGTGCAGGAAGGTCAGCAGGCTGTAATTACCCAATTCGGCCGCTACAACAAGACGGTGGCCGCTGGTTTTCAGTGGCGCCTTCCGTACCCGATTCAGCGCCATGAACTGGTTTTCGTGACCCAAATCCGTTCCGTCGATATCGGCCGTGACACCGTGCTAAAGGCGACCGGCCTCAAAGAGTCGGCCATGTTGACGCAGGATGAAAACATTCTGGACATCAAGTTTGCCGTGCAATACCGCTTGAACGACGCGCGTGCCTTCCTGTTTGAAAGCAAGAACCCGTCGGATGCGGTGGTGCAGGCGGCTGAAACTGCGGTGCGTGAGGTGATTGGCCGCATGAAGATGGACGCAGCGCTGTCGGAAGAGCGCGACCGGATAGCTCCCGAGGTGCGCCGCTTGATGCAGGACATTCTGGACCGCTACAAAGTGGGCATTGAGGTGGTGGGCATCAACTTGCAGCAGGGTGGTGTACGGCCGCCCGAGCAGGTGCAGGCTTCTTTTGACGACGTGCTCAAGGCAGGTCAGGAGCGCGAGCGCGCCAAGAACGAAGCACAGGCCTATGCCAACGATGTGATTCCCCGCGCAGTGGGCTCGGCCTCCCGCCTGAAAGAAGAAGCCGACGCCTACAAGGCCCGCGTTGTGGCGCAGGCCCAAGGTGATGCACAGCGCTTCCGCTCGGTGTTTGCCGAGTACCAGAAGGCACCGCAGGTCACCCGTGACCGCATGTACCTCGACGCGATGCAGCAGATCTACAACAACGTCACCAAGGTGGTGGTGGAGTCCCGTCAGGGCTCAAGCCTCTTGTACTTGCCGTTGGAGAAAATTTTGCAGGCCAGCGGCAATGCGCCGGCTGCCGCTACGGCTGCTTCCAATGTGGCCGATCCTGCTGCCGGGACTCTCGGCGGTGCTGGCATTCCGTTACTGCCTTCGGGCACTAACGCGTCTTCTGACGCACGAACCCGGGACACCGCCCGTACCCGTGAACGTGATGTGCGCTAGGAGTTTTGTATGAACCGTATTGGATTGATTCTTTCGTCGTTGCTGGTGTTGGTTGTTTTGGCCAGTTC
>CAKZJN010000449.1 GCA_936943465.1 uncultured Rhodoferax sp. | reverse complement strand
GAGGCATCCAGATAGACCAGCGAGCCGGAAGCTGAAGGCTGCGGCGCGGTGGGACCCATCATCAGCGCGCCGCCGGTGCCGTCCTGCTCCGGGTCGTAGGCAAACACCGCGCCTTGCGACGGGCCCATGTCCTCGCGGCGCATGGGCCGGCCCAGCACGGCCTCGTAAAAGGCCTGGGCCCGGTCCAGTTGGGTGGTGGGAATTTCAAACCAGCTAATCGCGCTTTTCATGGGTGTCCTTGGGTTCAAGTGAATAAGGCCGCCATGGTGCGCCGGGCCTCCTGACACCGTGGTGTCAGCAGCCCGCATACCGCCCGCAACCAGCGTCTTGGATAATCCGGCCATGCAAGACCCTCAGCGCATTGACATCATCGACGTCACCGCCACCGAAGTGCCCGACGACGGCCGCCATTCGGCCTTTGAAAACACCGCCGCCCCCATGGGCCGCCCCACCGCGCAGTTCATGCGGGCGCACCCCGCGCACTGGATTGCGCTGGGCTTTGGCTCGGGCCTGTCGCGGGTGGCGCCCGGCACCGCCGGCACGCTGTGGGCCTGGGTGGCTTTTGTAGTGTTGTCACACTGGCTGGACGATACGGGCTGGGCCTGGGTGATTGGCCTGTCGCTGCCGGTGGGCTGGTGGGCCTGCACCGTGACGGCGCGCAACATGCGCGTGCTCGACCCCGGCAGCGTGGTGTGGGACGAAGTGGCCGCGTTCTGGCTGGTGCTGTGGCTGGTCATGCCGGCCGGGTTTTCGGCGCAGTTTGTGGCCTTTGGCCTGTTCCGTTTTTTTGATGCCGTCAAACCCGGGCCGGTGGGCTGGGCCGATGCGCTGTTTCACCACGTTGACCCCGCCACCGACCGCCACGCCTGGACCAAGGCCGGCCTGGGCATCATGCTCGACGACCTGGTGGCCGCCGCCTGCACGCTGCTGGTGATTGCGGTGTGGAGGTTCATCTGATGGCGGACGCACAAAGCGCCGCAAGCTGCCAACAACTCGCCGCGCTGCTGTTGCAGCGGCAATTCAAACTGGCCACGGCCGAGAGCTGTACCGGCGGCCTGATTGCCGCCACCTGCACTGACCTGGCGGGCTCCAGCGAATGGTTTGAGCGCGGTTTGGTGACCTACTCCAACGAAGCCAAAACCGAGATGCTGGGCGTGGACGCAGACCTGATTGCCACGCACGGCGCGGTCAGCGAGCCGGTTGCCCGCGCCATGGCGGCGGGGGCTTTGCAACAATCGCGCGCGCAGGTGTCGGTGGCAGTCACCGGCATTGCCGGCCCGAGCGGTGGCAGCGACGCCAAGCCGGTCGGCACGGTGTGGTTTGCCTGGGGGCTGCCGGGCGGCGTCACCACGGAAATGCAGCGCTTTGACGGCGACCGCGCTGCCGTGCGCCAAGCCACCGTGCGCCACGCGCTGGCGCGCTTGAACCAATTACTACAAGGATAAGCATGGGCATCGACTTCTGGGCCGGCATGGCCACCGGCCTGGCGCTGATTGTGGCCATCGGATCGCAAAACGCCTTTGTGCTGCGCTCCGGCCTCAAGCGCCAGCATGTGTTGCCCATCGTCGCGTTTTGTGCGCTGTCGGATGCGCTGCTCATCGTCGCCGGTGTGGGCGGTGCCGGTGCGCTGCTGCGCGGCAACGACTGGCTGATGCAACTCACCCGCTATGGCGGCGCGCTGTTTCTGGCCAGCTACGGTCTGCTGGCCGCACGCCGGGCCTGGACCGGCGGGCACCTGCACGTCGAGGGCGAGGGCAGCCCCACGCTGGCCGCAGCGCTGGCCGCCTGCTTTGCCTTCACTTTTTTGAACCCGCATGTGTACCTGGACACCATGGTGCTGCTCGGCGCGGTGGCCAACCAGCGTGGTGAGGCCGGGCGCTGGTGGTTTGCCACGGGTGCCGCAACCGGCAGCGTGCTGTGGTTCAGCGCGCTGGGCTTTGGTGCCCGCCTGCTGGTGCCGCTGTTTGAGAAAGACAGCGCGTGGCGTGTGCTGGACAGCGTGATTGCGGTGGTGATGCTGGCACTGGCGGTCAGTTTGCTGCTGGGCTAGTTTGTCTGAGCGCGGAATGCCATCCAGCTTCAAGGCATCGGCTTCCCCAGTGGCCCTGGAGAAGGGTTCCGAAAAATCAGGCCTCGTCCCACGACTTCAATATGGCCTGGCAGGCGCCATGCGCTAG
>CAKZJN010000448.1 GCA_936943465.1 uncultured Rhodoferax sp. | reverse complement strand
TGAAATCAGGAATGTCGTGACAGGACCAAAGTTTGGCGTGAATAGAGCCGGCGGAGTTGCGAATTTTCAGCAGAGGCTGGGCCGTACTCCAATGCTTAGCAACGGGCTTCTCGGCATTGCACCGCCTCTGCGTGGAGACTTCTTCAGTACGGCCTAGCGGATCGGGCGGGGCGAAGTTTCCGTTCTGGGGGGGTTGGCTAGCGCAAGGCGCCGGTTTATGGCGCCGATTTTTTTGACTCAACAGAGGCAGGCCCTGCGGCGGCAGCCTCACGAATGCAGGCTTCGGCATACTCACGCGCCAAGCGGATTGAGCGACTTACCACTGCGTCATCAAAATGACGGTGCTGGAGCTTCAGTTGTTCACTGACGCGTGACAAAAACTCAACGGCTTGTTGTGATTCTTTTGTCAGGGGCTTGGGAGCACGCGCTTTCATAGGTACCGCAATGATTGAACTGGAGACCAGTTATGGACTTGCAGGGGGATACCTGCAAGTCCAACTATGCGGATCAATCAAATCCCGCAACGCATGGTCTGTTCATGCATGGACATTCAGGCACATGAAAGATATTCGGGGGCGTCCTACCCCAAGTGGGTCTCGGACTCCACGCAGCATTGCACTGCGTGGGCAGCCGGCCTGAAAACAGCACCGGCAGACTACAAAATTCCTAACGACTAGGCCCTAGAACGGGATGTCATCGTCCATGTCATCAAAGCCGCTTGCGGGCCGGGGCGCAGGCGCTTGACGGGGAGCGGGAGCCGCTGCACGCGGAGCCGGCGCGGGGCGACGTTGCGGGGGCGCGCCGCCTTCGTCTCCATCGTGCGGACCACCCATGCCTTCACGGCCGCCCAGCAATTGCAATTCGGTCGCCACGATGTCCACCGTGTTCTTTTCCACACCGGATTGATCGACATACTTGCCGTACTTCAGACGCCCTTCAACATAAATGGGGCGGCCTTTTTTGACATATTCACCGGCGATTTCTGCCAAACGATCGTAAAAGGTAACGCGGTGCCATTGGGTGTCTTCCACCGATTCACCGGTGTTCTTGTCCTTGCGGCGGGTGCTGGTGGCCACACTCACGTTGGCAACGGCCTGGCCGGAGGGCAGATAGCGGATTTCGGGGTCACGGCCGCAGTTGCCGACCAGAATAACTTTGTTAACGGATGCCATGGGTTTCTCCAGAATATCCGGCGATTATCCTGCGGTTTCCCGCCCACACCGGCGCCATTGGGAAACCTCGCGATTCGACGCATTGAGGACGAACTGACTATCATGGAGGGTTGCCTTTTTTCCGGTTTCTGCCTTGAATTCCTCATCCGACGCCTCTCGCCCCCAGCCCTCTGCAGAAGGCACGTATCTGGGCCGCGCCCTGCAGCAGCAGAGCATCAGCATCCGGGGTGCCCGCACGCACAACCTGAAAAACATTGACCTGGACATCCCGCGCAACCAACTGGTAGTGATTACCGGACTAAGCGGCTCGGGCAAGTCCAGCCTGGCGTTTGACACCCTGTATGCCGAAGGGCAGCGTCGCTACGTGGAAAGCCTGTCCACCTACGCGCGCCAGTTCCTGCAGATGATGGACAAGCCCGATGTGGACATGATTGAAGGCCTGTCGCCTGCCATCTCCATTGAGCAAAAAGCCACCAGCCACAACCCGCGCTCCACCGTGGGCACGGTGACCGAAATTCACGACTACCTGCGCCTGCTGTTTGCCCGCGCCGGGACGCCCTACTGCCCCGAGCACCAACTGCCCCTGCAAAGCCAGACCGTGAGCCAGATGGTGGATGCGGTGCTGGCATTGCCGGAGGACACGCGACTGATGATTCTGGCGCCCGTGGCGCGCGAGAAAAAGGGCGAATTTCTGGACGTTTTTGAGACCATGCAGGCGCAGGGCTACGTGCGCTTTCGCATCAATGGCGAGACCTTCGAATTCGATAACCTGCCCAAGCTCAAGAAGACCGAAAAGCACGATATCGATGTGGTGATCGACCGCATCAAGGTGCGCCCCGAAGTCGCGCAGGCAGAACCCGGTAGCGCGCCCGCTCCCGGCTTACGCCAGCGCCTGGCGGAAAGCTTTGAAGCAGCCCTGCGCCTGGCGCAAGGCCGTGCCATTGCCTTGCATATGGATGCCCCCGAAGGCGCCAAGCCGGTGGAGCATTTGTTCAATGCCAAATTCGCCTGCCCGGTGTGCAACTACTCCATCAGCGAGTTGGAGCCACGCCTGTTCTCGTTTAACTCGCCGGTAGGTGCCTGCCCCAGTTGCGACGGCTTGGGCCAACAGGAGTTTTTTGATCCAGAGCGCGTGGTGGCGTTTCCCACGCTGAGTCTGGCCAGCGGTGCCATCAAGGGCTGGGACCGGCGCAATGGCTATTACTTCGCCATGCTCGAAAGCCTTGCCAAGCACTACAAGTTCGACATTGAGAAGTCGTTCGATTCCTTGCCGGAGGCCGTGCGCCAGGCCATTTTGCATGGCTCCGGCGAAGAGGAAATCAAGTTCAGCTACGTGATCGACTCCGGGGCATCCCAGGGGAAGAAGGTGGCCAAGAAGCATCCCTTCGAAGGCATCATTCCCAACATGCAGCGGCGCTACCGCGAGACCGATTCGGC
>CAKZJN010000447.1 GCA_936943465.1 uncultured Rhodoferax sp. | reverse complement strand
AACAATCCCGGGAACGACATGAAGATAGCCAATATCAATCGTTTCATCCAGCTCATGAGCGCGGCACTGGAGGCCTTGCAGGCCCAGGTCACCCTGCAGCAGGTGGAACAAATGGCCATGGTGGTGCATAGCTCCATGGAAAGCTCCCGCAGGCGCTACCACTGCTCGGACCATGCGCTGTATATGTGCGAAGGCATGAATCCGCGTCAGGTTCTGGCCGCCGTGTTTCACGATCTGGTTTACTTTCAGCTCGACGATGGTTTTCCTCCCCGGGTGGCCCACCTGCTGGCGCCGCTGGTGGGCCGGCAGGGCACCGATCTGGTGTTGCGCCGCACTGCGGGAGACGACGACACCATGCGCCTGTGTCTGGAAATTTTTGACTTCAAGCCGGGACAGGTGCTGCCGCTATTCAAAGGCATGAATGAATTCATGAGCGCAGCGGTGGCCGTGCGCATGCTGCAGCCCTACCTCTCGCTGACCGATCTGATGGCGGTCGTGGCCTGTATCGAGGCCACGATTCCCTTTCGCGCCCCCGACGCCGACGGCCGTGACAGCACCCGTGTGCTGGCCGACCGGCTGCACGCCTTGGGGCGCAGCCACCTGGGATTGGCCGACAACGGCGCCCTGGAAGCATTCGTCAGCAGCGTCATGCACGACGCCATCGGCATCGCCAACCGCGACGTGGGCGGTTTCGCCGAACCCAATGCCGGCAAATTTGTGTCGGGCACCTGGCTGTTGATTGAGGAGTCCAACGCACCCCTGGCTGCGGTGGGGGTCTACACCCTGCAAGACTACCGGGGCGCGCTGACACGCATGCACGACTTTCTGAACACGCTGCTGCCCGAGCGTGTTTTTCATCACTTCGGTGGCACACCGAACGCGGAGCAATACCTGCAGTTGACCGCCGCAGCGGGCGCCAATATCCGCTTCACCGTGTCATTCTTGAAGCTCAAGATTGTGTCGATCGCCATCGTGGAGGCATTGGCGTTGGCGACCGGCGGCAATTGCCCGGTATCCATGTTTCTGGGCGATATGCGCGCCAGCGGAGACCGCCCCGAGCGCGTAGAAGACTACCTGCCCTTGGGCCCCGACACGCCCGATCTGGATGCCCAGTTGCTGCAGGTTCTGGAACACGGCCGCCCTGGCGACGTGAGCAACGACTTGGCCGTATCGCCCTTGACCGCCTTTATTTACCGCAGCCTGGGCCACGCCGCGACCCAGACGGCCATCACCGACGGCCTGCGCATGGTGCGTGGCGAATTGACGCCGATGGCCTTTTTGCAGACCCTGCCACCGGCCTTGGTCGGCGCGGTGATTGACGCTTGTGCCCACATTGCCCTGTCACGCAAGGAGCGCTTGCTGGAGATCAAAGCCTCTTTGGCGATTTAGCGCGCGTCAGACGATTTCGTCGACGTTGGCACCCAAGGTTTCGCTAACGGGGCGCCGCGCGGCTGGCTTTTGCGCTTGCGCTGCCGGAGCTTCTTCTGGCGCTTGCACGGCTGGTGCCCGAACGGCAGCCGGCGGCTTGAAGCGCCGTTCACGAATCGCCAACTCAATATCGGCCTTGCTGATGCGCGACGACTTTTGCGTATCAATCGCATCAAACTGCTTGATGGCGTCCTGCTCGGACATGCCCTTGGCGGTCATGGCGGCCACAAACTCGCGTTTGTCCACCTGACCGTCCTTGTTGGCGTCGAGTTCTTCCACCATGCGCGCCGCGGTTCGGGCGGCCATGCGGGCGTTGTCGCTGCCCCGGGGGGCCTTGCTTGCCACTGCTGTAATGGTGTTTGTCATGGCACTGCTCCTATCCTGAATGTCCATGGCCCCGAAAACCGGAGCCTATGCCTTGTTTTCGGCACTTTGGAGCCTGCGCTTCAATGCCAATGGCACATTCAGCACAAATAAAGGCTTAAACGGGCAGCGCAGCCCGTGCAATGTCCAGCGAACGCAAGCGCAGTTCCGGCTCAAAAATGTCACACACCAGCATCAGTTCGTCGGCTTCGGTCACCTCGGCGATCCGCTTCAGGTGATCCGCCACCGTCTGCGGCCCGCCGATGACGGCCATGGCCAGAAAGTCCGCAATAGCCGCCCGCTCCTGCGGGCTGCGCGACTCCAGATAGCCCACCACCGGTGGCTGCAGGGCACGGCGCTCGCCCCGCACGATGCCCGACACCCGCTGAAAAATGCTGCTGGCCAGCAACTGCGCCTCATCATCGGTTGACGCCGCCACCAGCGGCACGCCCACGATCACGCGCGGCTTGCGCAGCACCGCCGACGGCACAAAGGTGCTGCGGTAAATCTCCAGTGCCTGCATCAGCATGCGCGGTGCAAAGTGGGAGGCAAAGGCATACGGCAGGCCGCGCGCCGCCGCCAGTTGCGCCGAAAACAGACTGGAGCCCAGCAGCCAGATCGGCACCTGGGAGCCCGCCCCCGGCGAAGCAATCACGCGCTGGCCGGGTTGCGGATCGCCCAGCAATTGCTGCAGCTCGGCCACCTCGCGCGGAAAGTCCTCTTCAGTCTCGACGCGGTTGCGGCGCAGGGCGCGCATGGTGACCTGGTCGGTGCCGGGCGCACGGCCCAGCCCCAGATCGATACGACCCGGATACAGCGCCTCCAGCGTGCCAAACGCTTCGGCCACCACCAGCGGCGCGTGGTTGGGCAGCATGATGCCGCCGGCTCCCACGCGGATGCGCTGGGTGCCACCGGCAATATGGCCCACCAGCACCGCCGTCGACGAGCAGGCCAGCCCCGGCATGTTGTGGTGCTCGGCCAGCCAGTAGCGGGCAAAGCCCAGACGTTCCGCGTGTTGTGCGGTCTGCAAGGCAATGGCGATTGCCTGGGACACGGTACCGCCTTCGCGGACCGCCACCAGGTCGAGCATGGAGAGCGTGGGGTGGGTCATCGGCCGATTATCGGCAGCCCCTGCGCCTCCCGTTGCCCTGCTTAGAATGCCCCCATGATGTTCAGCGCAGACGATCTCCAGGCCATCGGGCTCACCCTGCGCCTGGCCGCTTTGACCACG
>CAKZJN010000446.1 GCA_936943465.1 uncultured Rhodoferax sp. | reverse complement strand
CTGCCCGGCAACGCGCGCCGCGCCTATGCCAGCCTGGTCGACAAGCAAAAGGCGCTACTGGAATATTCCGAAGCCCACCCGGTCAACGCGCTCACGCTGCGCCCGGAAAGTGACACCAAGCGCCCCGGCATTCTGGTCAGCGGCCTGGCCTGGAACTACCTGCAAGAAGCGCTGGGCGATGCGCTGCAAAACTACAACCTGCTGCGCATCGGCTGCTATCCGCTGCCGGTGAAAAAGATCCGCCAACTGATGGATGCGTCCAGCGAGATCTATGTGGTGGAAGAAGGTTATCCGTTTATCGAGCGCTATGTCAGCGCCCTGGGCCTGATGACGGAGCGCACCATCCGGGGCAAGCTGAGCGGCGATTTGCCGCGCATGGGCGAGTTGTCGCAGGACGCCATCAAGCGCTGCTTCGGGCTGCCGATTGCCACCGCGCTGCAGATTCCCGGGCTGGCCGATGTGCTGGTGAACCGCCCGCCGGTGCTGTGCGACAAATGCCCGCACACCGACTCCTATCTGGCCATCAACGAGGTGATTGCCGAGTTCAACCCCAACGCCCGCATCATGGGCGATATCGGCTGCTACACGCTGGGCGCGGTAGGGCCGCTGCATGGCATGCATTCGTGCCTGTGCATGGGCTCGTCAATCGGCATGGCGATTGGCGTGGTGCACGCCGGCATGGGCCAGACCATGTGCGTCATCGGCGACGGCACCTTCACCCATTCGGGCCTGGCACCGCTACTGGACGCAGCGCGTGACAACACCAACATCAAGGTGTTCATTCTGGACAACAGCATCATTGCCATGACCGGCGGACAACCCACCGCCGCCACCGATGAAGACGTGGTCAATCTGGTGGCGGGCCTGGGCGTGCCGCGCGAGCACATTCGCATCGTCGTGCCCTCGCCGCACAAGAAGAAGCACACCATGGACACCATCCGCGAAGAGCTGCTCTACACCGGCGTGTCGGTGATCATTGCCAGACGCGCCTGCGTCACCTACGCCAAAGAGATCAAGGACCTGAAAGAAATCCGCGAAACCAAGCGCCTGATTCCGGTGGTGAGCGCATGAATTACGACCTCGTAGTCTGTGGCGTGGGCGGTCAGGGGGTGCTGACCATGGCCGGTGTAATCGACCATGCCATTCATGGCGCGGGCCTGCACCTGAAACAGTCGGAAGTGCACGGCATGGCCCAGCGGGGCGGTGCCGTGTCGGCCTTTGTGCGCATTTCGGACCAGCCGGTTTCCAGTGACCTGATCGCCGATGGCACGGCCAGCATGGTGCTTTCGGTGGAGCCGATGGAAGCGCTGCGCTATGTCCCCTTGTTGCGCCCCGATGGCTGGATCGTGACCGACATCACGCCGATGGTGAATGTCGACAACTACCCTGCATTACCGGCGCTCTATGACGTGCTGTTTTCGGTGCCGCGTCTGGTGGCGGTGGACGCTGCGTTGCTGGCAAAAAAGGCCGGCAGCATCAAGGTGCAAAACACCGTGGTGCTGGGGGCTGCGGCCTCGCATCTGCCGTTCCCGGTGGAACTGATCGAAGATCAACTGCGCCGGCTGTTTGGCCGAAAGGGCGAGCGCATCGTCACCGCCAACCTCCATGCCTTCCGCATGGGTGATGCCGCCAGTCGGTTTGGCGCGGCGCTGCTGGCCGGTGGCGTGGCGTCGCCGGTGCTGGCGCGCGTGCTGCCCCGCATTGCCTTTGAGCCGCATGCGGTTCCGGAGGACTTGGTGTCGGCTTGGGTGCAACGCTTATCGCGGGAAGATGGCGCCGAGCTGGCTAGGCGATTGTTTGAGGCGGGCGAGGCGATCGCCCCGGACGCGGTGCCGGCTTAATGGCTGAATCGGTACGCTTGTAAGGCAATTTCCTACACGCTTTCCAGCCGTTTACCGACTTCAAAAAAACGCTTCGCTGGCTACAGTTCACTCAAGCGCCAAAGTCATTCGACGGCGCAAGGATCAACCGGAGAAGCGCCATGAAAGACACCACGATTGCCATC
Organism: uncultured Rhodoferax sp.; assembly: GCA_936943465.1. Classification (GTDB taxonomy): domain Bacteria; phylum Pseudomonadota; class Gammaproteobacteria; order Burkholderiales; family Burkholderiaceae_C; genus Allorhodoferax. The sequence goes on along the minus strand of CAKZJN010000446.1, from coordinate 4,207 downwards.
AACCCCTTCAGCCTCATGATGGAGCCGGAGCTGGTTTTGCAAACCATGGAACGTTCGCTGCAACTGCGCGGACTGCGCCGCCGCAAACTGCGTCCGCTGGACAAGCCCCTGATTCCCTACACCCAGGAAGCGCTGGCCGCCCAGGCCGCCTACGACGCCGCCATTGATGCCGAAGACTTTGAGGACATGGCGAACTCGTACCTGCTGAACTGATCCGGCGCTGGTGAAGCCCGGTATATCCACCGGGCGACCCGGTCAGTCGGGGATCACCGCCGTGACTTCGATCTCGACCTTGGCCCGGTCTTCAATCAGCGCCTGCACCTCGATCGCCGTCATTGCCGCGTTGAAGCTGCCAATCAGTTCCCGGAACGCTTTGCCGATTTCCGGATAGGCCGCCACGTATTCCTTCTTGCTGGTGACATACCAGGTCATGCGAACGATGTGCTCCGGCTTGGCACCCGCTTCGTTCAGCACATCCACCACATTGGTCAGCGCCTGACGCACCTGCGCCCCCATGTCGTCGGACTGGAACTGCCCGTTGGCGTCCCAGCCAATCATGCCCGCCACAAACACCATCTGGCCACGCGCCATCACACCATTGGCATAGCCGCGCGGACGCGGCCAATGCGGGGGCTGAAGCAGTTTCATCCTTGTTCTCCTGATTGATAGTTTTACAGTTCGCGCAATTTGAAGCGCTGCAGCTTGCCGGTTTGTGTGCGGGGCAGCTTGTCCACAAATTCAACCTGGCGCGGGTACTTGTAAGGTGCCACGGTTTTCTTCACAAAGTCCTGCAGGTCTTTCACGGTGGCACCGCCCGCGATATAGCCAGGCCGCAACGCGACATAGGCCTTGACCACCTGGCCGCGCTCCTCATCGGGCACGCCAATCACCGCGCACTCAAACACCGCCGGGTGCAGCATCAGGGCGTCTTCCACCTCGGGTGCGGCGATGTTGTAGCCGGCCGAAATGATCATGTCGTCGGTGCGCGACTGGTAGAAGAAGTAACCCTCCTCGTCCATGACGTAGGCGTCGCCGGGGTAATTCCAGCCGCCCTTCACGTAGCTGGTCTGCCGTACATCGTTCAGGTAACGACAGCCGGTGGGGCCGCGCACCGCGAGCTTGCCCACCGTGCCGGGCGGCACCGGTTGGCCGGCGTCATCCACCACGCGCGCCTCGTAGCCGGGCACCACTTTTCCGGTGGCGCCGGGGCGCGCTTGCTGCTCATCGGCCGAAATAAAGATGTGCAGCATTTCGGTGGCACCAATGCCGTCAATGATCTCGATGCCGGTGGCCTCGCGCCAGAGCTTGCGGGTGGATGCGGGTAGCGCCTCGCCCGCCGACACACATCGGCGCAACCGGGTGGCACGCACCTCGTCACCCCGCGCCGCCAGTGTCCGGTACGAGGTAGGCGCGGTAAACACCACGGTAGCGCCATAGTCGCGAATGCCTTCCAGCAACTGGGGCGGGCCGGCCTTTTCCAGCAGTACGGTTGACGCGCCCACAGACATCGGGAACAGCACCAAACCGCCCAGGCCAAAGGTAAAGGCCAGCGGCGGGCTGCCAATAAACACATCGTCGGCAGAGGGACGCAGGACGTGGCGCGGCCAGCAGGCGCAGGCGGCCATCACATCGCGGTGAAAGTGCATGGTGGCCTTGGGCACGCCGGTGGTGCCGGAAGTAAAAGCCATCAGACAGGTGTCGTCCACGGCAGTGTCCACGTTGTCAAATTCTGTGGCATGGGCCTGCATGGCGGCCTCCAACCCGTTTGCAAGCGGACTGCGAAAGTGCTTGATGTGTTGGAGTTGCGGCGTGTCGGGCATGGTCAGGCGCAGTTCTTCTTCCAGGCCCAGGTCGCACAGCGCGTGGCTGATTTGCGCCTTGTCCACAATGGCGCGCAACTCCTTGGCGCGCAGCAGCGGCATGGTGGCCACCGCAATGCCGCCGGCCTTGACGATGCCAAACCAGCAGGCCACCGCCATCGGGGTATTGGGGGTGTGCAACAGCACCCGGTTGCCGGGCACCAGCCCCATGTCCTTCGTCAGCACGTGGGCCACACGGTTGGCCCGCTCCATCAGGTCGCGATACGTCCAGCGCTCGCCACTGCCCTGCACACACAGACGATCGCCGCGCCCCTCGCGTACATGGCGATCCAGCAATTCGGTGGCGCAGTTGAGTTGTTGCGGGAACTGCAACTCCGGCAAACTGAACGTGAACACCGGTTGCTGCTCAGGCGGCGGCAAGTGATTCTGTGCAAAGCGGTCGATGTGGGCAGTGGGCATGTCAGACCTCCTGATGGGCTTTGAGCAGTTCGCGTGCAATGATGAGTTGCTGCACCTCGGTGGCACCTTCGTAAATACGCAGGGCGCGGATTTCGCGGTACAGCCGCTCCACCGGGTGCTCGCTCACCACGCCCATGCCGCCCCAGATTTGCACCGCCGCATCTATCACTTGCTGTGCGCCTTCGGTGCTCACCATCTTGGCCATGGCGGCCTCCTTGGTCACGTTGCGGCCCTGGTCGCGTTGCCAGGCAGCGCGGTAGGTGAGCAAGGCGGACGAGTCGATGGTGGTTGCCATCTGCGCCAGCTTGGCCTGCGTGAGTTGAAAATCGGCCAGCGTCTGGTTGAACATCTTGCGCGTCGTAGCGCGCGCCATGGCTTCGTCGAGCGCGCGCCGCGCAAAGCCCAGTGCTGCCGCCGCCACCGAGGTGCGAAACACATCCAGCGTGCGCATCGCCACCTTGAAGCCTTCACCCGCCGCGCCCACCCGTTGACTCAAGGGCACGCGGCATTCGGTGAAGCGCAGCGTAGCCAGGGGGTGCGGCGCGATCACGTCAATGCGTTCGGCAATCTCGAAGCCCGGGGTTCCGGCATCCACAATAAAGGCGCTGATGCCGCGCGAGCCTGCGGCCTCGCCTGTGCGGGCAAACACCACATAAAAGTCGGCGATGCCGCCGTTGGAAATCCAGGTCTTGCTGCCATTCAGGATGGCATGGTCGCCTTCGATGCGGGCACTGCATTGCAGGGCCGCCACGTCGGAGCCAGCTTCCGGCTCGCTCAGGGCAAAAGCGGCAATCGCCTCACCCGCAGCCACGCGCGGCAGGTAGGCGCGCTTTTGCGCGTCCGTGCCGCTCAGGCTGATGGCGCCGGAACCCAAGCCCTGCATGGCAAAAGCAAAGTCGGCCAGACCGGAGTGGCGTGCCAGTGTTTCGCGAATCAGGCAGATGCTGCGCGTGTCCACCGCATCGGCCGCGCCGCCAAAGGCGGTTCCACCCACTGCGTGGCGCAGCCAGCCGGCCTGCCCGAGCGCCTTCACCAGCGCGCGGCATTCTGCATCCACATCGCTGCCATGCGAGGAAACAATGTGTTCAGCGGCCCAAGCGTCCAGCGTGGTCGCCAGCTCGGCATGGTGCGCTTCAAAGAAGGGCCATTGCAGGTACTGCGTGTCGCTCATGTCAGTTGCCTTCAAACACAGGGCGCTGCTTGGCCACAAAGGCCTCGTAGGCGCGGCGGAAGTCGCCGGTCAGCATGCAGAGGGCCTGCGCCTGCGCCTCGGACTCCAGCGCCTGGTCAATCGTCATGCTCCACTCCTGGTGCAGCATGGTCTTGGTAATGCCGTTGGCAAAGCTGGGGCCCGACGCAATATCACGCGCCCAGGCCTGGGCATCGGCCAGCAGTGCCTCCGGTGCAACCAGGCGGTTCAAGAACCCGCTGCGCTCGGCTTCTTCGCCCCCCACAGAGCGACCGCTGTACAACCAATCACTGGCGCGTCCCTGGCCGATGATGCGCGGCAACATGGCGCAGGCGCCCATATCGCAACCGGCCAGGCCAACCCGGTTAAACAAGAATGCGGTTTTGCTGCGCGCGGTTCCGATGCGCAAGTCCGAGGCCATGGCCACGATGGCACCGGCACCGGCGCAAATGCCGTCCACCGCCGCAATCAGCGGCTGCGGGCAGGCGCGCATGGTCTTGACCAGGTCGCCAGTCATTCGCGTAAACATCAACAGTTCCGGGGCCGGCAAATTCACCAGCGGCCCGATGATTTCATGCACATCACCGCCGGAGCAAAAATTTCCACCGGCGCCCGCGATGACCACCGCCTTGACGTCGGGTGCGTACTTGAGCGCGCCAAACAGGTCGCGCAACTCGGCATACGAGTCAAAGGTGAGCGGGTTCTTGCGCTCGGGCCGGTTCAGCGTGATGGTGGCAAC
>CAKZJN010000445.1 GCA_936943465.1 uncultured Rhodoferax sp. | reverse complement strand
CAGTCAAGGCGCATGCGTTGATGGGGGCGTTGCAAGCCCTGTTCAAGGCCCGCACTTGCACGCTAAATGAGTTGCTGCGTGGCAGCAACTGAAGTCCGTCGATTCCTACAAATCGTTGTCCCGCATAAACGCCTGCAGGGCGTTGCTGTTGGGCACATCGAGCAGGGCAAAAATCTTGGCGCGGTGGTTCTCGATGGTCCGATGGTCGATTACGTCGGCAGGGTCTTGACGCTGTATCTCTTTCGCGATCGCTTTGCAGGTCATACCCCCAGCCACCAGCGGCGCAATCTGCTTTAGGCGCGGTGAGAGTTTCTTCCAGCGCTCTAGCGCCTTGTGACGGTCACGGCGCGCTGTGGCAATGCCGACGGCGCGCGCCTTGGCGGCTTCAACGGCCGCCAGCAACTGGTCATTTGTGCAGGGCTTTTCCAGCCACGTAACTGCACCATCCTGCAGCGCGCGCACCGCCACCGGCAAGGTGCCGTGCCCTGACATGAACACCACCACCAACGGACTGCCACGTTCCTTGAGGGCCGCAAACACCTCAAGCCCGCTCATCTCCGTCTCCATACGAAGGTCCAGTAGCACCACTCCGCTGCTATCCAGTTTAGCCCCCTCCAGGAAAGATCTGCCGCTATCAAAGGTCTTGACCGAACAATCGGACAGTCGGGCTACTAACAGCGCACCCACTGCACGGCGCACAGGTTCGTCATCGTCAACGATGTATAGGTTGAGGTCTTTGGGGTTCATGATTCAAGTGGAAGGTAAACCGTAAAAATGGCGCCGCCTTGTGGGGCGTTTTCAAACTCCAGCCTGCCCCGGTGTGACTCGACCGAGGTGCGGCAGATATTGAGGCCCAGCCCCAGGCCTTCGGGTTTGGTGGTGAAGAAGGGCTCAAACAACTGCTCGGCCACCGGAGCGGCAATGCCGGGCCCCCGGTCGGACACGCGGATAAAAACCATGTCGCCCTGCAGCCCGGTTTCCACCCGCACCACCTTGTCCACCGGGTACTTATCCTGCATCGCCTGCAAGGCGTTGAGCACCAGATTCAGTACCACCTGCTCCAGCAACACGCGGTCGGCCTGAATGGCGGGCAACTCCGCGTTCAACTGGACGATGACACGGGCCTGCTGGTGGCGAATCTCGGGGCGCATCAGGGCCAGCACGTTGTTCACTACTTCATTGACCGTGCACGCCTGAAACCCTGGCGTTTGCTGACGCACAAAGCCCCGGATGCGGCCCACAATTTCGGCAGCGCGCTTGGCCTGGATGCTGATGTCGAGTAGCGTTTCCTGCAGCAGTTCGCGGTGGCCGCGCTCGGCATAGGTTCGGGCGGCTCCGGCAAAACTGCCCAGCGCCATTAGCGGTTGGCTGAGCTCATGCGCCAGGGTGGACGCCATTTCCCCCATGGTGGCCAGGCGCCCGCTGCGTTGCATGCGGGCGGCCTGCAGGCGCTGCTGTTCCTCGGCACGCTTCTGGTCGGTGATATCCACCACCGAGGTGACCCAGCCGTTGTGCTGGCCCATGCCGTCGATCAGCGGCGCAGAATAGAACATGGTGGCGACGTCGTGCCCTTCCCGGTGGCGAATGCGCGACTCGAAACCGTGCAGGGTGTTCTGGCCGCTCAGCACCGCATCAAAGTATTGCCAGTGCTTGTCCAGATCTTCCGGATGCCAGTACGGGTACGGCGGCGGTTGGCCCACCAGTTCATCGGGTTGGTAGCCGGTGATTTCGCACAAGGCCGGGTTCACATACATGATGCGGCCCTGTAGGTCGCGCGCGTGGATGCCAACCACCAGCGAGTCGCCCATGGCCTTGCGAAAGGCATGTGCTTCCTGCAGTTCGGCGGTGCGTTCCTGCACCCGCTTTTCCAGTTGCAAACGGTGGCGGCGCATTTCCGCGTAGCGGCGCTCGCGCAGTTGCAATATCTTGAACGCCAGCAGCAACACCAGGGCCAGCAAGGCGGCCATGGCGTAGCCGATCCAGCGCGCCCATTGCACCGGCGCCAAGTCCGACATGACGGACAGCTTCCACTCAAACTCCGGCAACTCTTCTTCCAGTGCCAGCAGATGCTGCTTGCGGCCATCCAGGGTGGCGTAGGTGTCAAAACTCCGGCCCTCGGCGGGTGAGCGTTGGGACCAAGCAACCGGCGCAATGTCCTGCCGGTCACCGTATTGCCAATGCTTGTGCACCCAGGCCAACTCATCGGCCTTCAAAGGGCGGGTGGCGGTGTATTTCCAGTCGGGTACCGAGCCCAAAAAGATGATGCCGTGCGCATCGATCAGGGACACCGGCTCCTTGTTGCGATTCCAGGCTTCCTCGATCTCGCCCAGACTGACCTTAATGGTCATCACGCCCAGGGTGGCATCGCCTTCGCGCACTGCCGTACTCAGGTAAAGGCCCGGCACCCCGGTACTGGTGCCCACGGCATAAAAGAAACCTTCTCGCCCTGCCTTGGCATCTTGAAAGTAAGGGCGGAAGGCATAGTTGTCACCCACAAAGCTCTTGGGCTCCTGCCAGTTGCTGGCTGCCAAGGTGTTGCCGTCGGTGTCCATCAGGTAGAGCGCTTCGGCACCGACGCGTCGATTGGTCTCCTCCAGATAGCGGTTAACCTGGTTGACCAAGGCGTCGTTCCGGGGCGACTTCAAAAGCGCATGCACATTGGCCTGTTGCCCCGACACAAAGGGAATGCGGTTGTAGCGGGCCACGGTACCGCGCAGGGCCAGGGTCTGGACCTCCAGCGTGCGGTGAATAGCATCCACCTGCAACTGCTTTTCGCGCTGCGCAGTCCCCTCGCCGGCGAGCCAGATAAAGGCAATAGCCACCACGGCGGCCAGTGCCTGGATCCATACCCGGCGGATGTGCTTGCTGCGAGGCTCCGCCTCGCTTGCTTGCAAGTCGATTGTCATGAATAGTGCCGTCCCTGTTTTTTGCATCGATTTTCCCCCAATCCGGCGGCCTAACGCATGATGGGAGTCGCCTTGGGCGTGTCGTCGTCCTCGTAAATTGCGCCATGGTGGCTCGACGTTGCCCAGGCCAGCAGGACCATGGCGACAAACAGAATGGCGCCGCTCCAGCGCAAGATTTTCCAGAACTTCATTGACGGCTCCCGGTTTTCAGGACGGTGGACACCTGCAAATCATCCAGCGCTTCAAAGTGGCTGCGGGCCACGTAATCGCGCACCGGCGAGTCCATCGCGCTCATCTCCACATCGAGTTCGGCAAACACGCGGTTGAAGCGGGACTGCACTTCGTTGAGCGCTTCATCGGTCAGCAGGTCCTGCATCAGATCCTCCATTTGGGTCGGGTTGAGGGCCTCCATCACCACCTGGCCGGCCTGTGCAAACTCCCACTCAAACATCTTCTGCTTGACCTGATGGCGGAAGGCTTCGAGGGTCCGGTGCGCCTCGTCCAGACGCCGGATGTTGGCCTGGTAGAACTGCTGCATGCGGCGCAGCGCGCGTTCCTGCCGGTCGAGCACATGGCCGGGGTCCAGGTGCCTTCGGTCGGCAATCATCTGGCCCATGCTTTCAATTTGTCCACCAATGGTGACCAGGGCGCCGCGAAAGGATTGCAGCCGCTTTTCGCGCCGCAGACAGTCGTTTTGCAATTGCTCTATGGGATTGGTGCGGGCCTCGGATTTGCGCAGCTTGAGCAGGCGGTTTTCCAGCTTTTGCGCAGCCAGCGGCATCGCCTGAAAGGCGGCAAAGCCGGTGGCTGCCATACCCGCCAACGCGGCCAGCCCGGCACCCGCCGATACCGCCGCCCACACCAGCGGGGCGGAGAGCGCCAGCAGCGCCACGGTACCGAAGACCGCGCCTCCGCGCACCGCCCAGACCTTGAAATCTTTGCCCGGCAGCGCCAGGTTTGTGCGTGTTTGCATGGCCTGCGTCCTTACTGCTGGTAGCTGGCGATACGCGCCGTCTTCTGGCCCTCCGCCCGGGCGAAGCGGGCTACGCCCAGCGTGTCGGTGGGGCTCTTGATTTCCTTCCAGGCCGCAGAGAAACGTCCTTCCTGCAGGTTGTCGAGGTTGCGCAACAGGCAGCTTTGCAGCGTGCCCATCTTGCGGGCCATGTCACCGGTGGGTTTGAAGGGTCGCGTGAGCAACAGATTGGAGGTCGACACAAAGCTGAAGTTGAAGGCATCCAGGTTCTGGTAGTTGCGTTTGACCATCAAAAACGGAGACGGCAGTTTCTGGTCATATTCCATCAGCACCAGTCCGCTTTCCCTTTTGTACCGGGCAATATTGGGCATGGGCCAGCCACCGGTGGTGAAGATGGCCTGCACCTTGTTGGAACGCAGCCATGTGAGCGCCTGATCGTCGTCCTCGGCCTCCAGCAGTTCCATGTCGCTGTCGGTCGAGCGGTTCAGCTTTTCTCCGACCAGCCGGGCAGATCCCACCACGGCCACGCGCAGGCCGGCCAGCTCCGAGAAGTTGCGAATTTTGCGGGTTTCATTAATGAACTTGATTCGCGAATTTGGAACCTTGGAGCCCTCGCGCAATGCCAGCATGTGCAGCAGGTTGGAGTGCAGAGGCATCAGGGCTTGCAGGTTGCGGATGTTCTCATCACCGTCGCGGGCCATGGTCTGCAGCGTGTCCACCTGCGCAATACCCACGTCGACCTCGCTGGCGGATAGCTTCATCAAATTTTGCAGGCCGCCGCTGCTGGGCACCACGCAAATCGACACCTCGTTGCCGCAGACCGACTGGATATCGCGGGCGATGAGTTCGTACACGCCACCCTTGGGTCCGCTGCCAATGCGCACCGCGCAATCGGAATGCAGGTCCTGTGCGGCTGCCGGCAGAGCGGCCAGCGTGGCGAAGCTGATGGCGGTGAGAGCGAGGGTGCGTGACAGCATGGTGGAACTCCTGGGTGGTTGTTGAATGCCCCCAGTGTGGGTTTGCGCCGGCGAAAAAACATCCGTACGGATTCGCATCGGCGGTGTGTAGAACTACACAGTCAGCCGCTCAGGCCTGCCCCGCCGCATGCCCCGCGGCAAACGCCTCTTCAAACACCGAGTAACCCGCCCAGTCGCTGTGTGCGAAGCGGATGCGCCCATGCGCTGGTGGCATCTGACCGCCCCTGCCTTGTGCGTCGGGCACCGGAATGGCCATGGCGTGGCCGTAGCGTGTGATGTCCATGCGGGTGGCCTTGCTGGCCAGATCGGGATGGGCGGCTGAGAGCTCCCGCACGATGCCATCGCGCCAGGTTTCCCAGGGCTGTTCCATGAGTTGCGCGCGCCCTGCGCCGGGCCCGCCCGCCACGCCACCCAAGGCACGGTAGTAGGTCAGCACGGTCGCACCGGGCACCGGGTGCAGGCTCTGGTGCATGGCGTCCACATAGCCGAGACCGGGTGCCGTTTGCGCATCGCCGTACAGCACGTTGTCCCAACTCGGTGCCGGGCCGGGCCGATCGTTCAGTGGCCTGGCAATGTGAATGTTGGCGACCAGCCACGGGGCATACACAGTGCGCGCAGCCCGCTCACGCAGAAACCCGGGCGAGTTCTGCAGCACGCGCGCCGCCACAAACAGCGGCAACGCCACGATGACCTGCTCGGCCTGCCAGCGCTCGACTTGCTGCGTGCGCGTGTTGAAGGCATCCACCGCCACGCCATGCTTGCCCTGCTCCACGCGCAGCACCAATTGCCCGGTATGCAGCCGCTCGCCGAGTGGCTCCGCCATGCGTCGCGTCAGCCAGCCATTGCCCTCGGGCCAGGTGAGCAGGCCCTCGCGTTCGGCCGTCTCCTGCCCCGGCACATGAAACCCGTGCCGGCTGGCAAAGTAGTGCATGCCGGCCCACGCCGACACCGTGCCCATACCGGCGCCGTAGTCGTCGCGGCAGCAGTAGTCGAGGTACCAGCGCAGGTGCGGGTCAGTGAGGCCCTGCTGGTTCAGATAGCGCTCCAACGTGAGCGTCGCCAGGGCCTGCTTAAAGGGCGTGTGCGGCGTGCGCGCTGCGGGAATGCGCCAAGTCGCGGCCTTACGGGCATCGTTCACCAGGCTGGCAAAGCGGCGGTACTGCGCCAGCGTGTCGGCACCCACGTCCTGCATGGGCAACAGTCCTTCCTGCCAAGCGCCATTCATAAACAGGCGCTCCTGCGGGCTGTGGCACAGGTGGCGCTCGTCAATCTCCCAGCGCCCGGCAACGCGTCTGCGCAACCCGAGTTCCTGCAATAAGTCCTGCACATCCGGCAAGTCGTCGCCCGGCACCGGCAGGTAATGCGCACCCAGCGGGCAAGCAATGCCGGCCACGGCTCCGCCCCGCGCATTGCCTCCGGCTTCGTCTTCGAGTTCCAGCAAAGCAAAGTCCTGCACACCACGCAAGCGCAGGGCGCGTGCGGCCGACAGCCCGGCCACACCACCGCCTGCAATCAGCACCCGCGTGGTATGCGACACGGCGGGCGCCGGCCATGCCTTGGTGTCGCGCAACCGGTGGCCGCGCTCCTGCTGGATGCCGGTAAAGCTGCCTTGAATATGCGCGGTGTCCTGCGCGTCGCTCCAGCGCGGCTTGCAGGCTGCCAGCAGCGTCGCAGCACCCGCAGCTTGCAGCAGTGCGCGGCGGCTCGTTGGGGCCGCACCGCTCATTTGGCCACCCGCCCCCACTCTTCCTCGTAGGTGGTCACCAGCACCTGGTTCGACAAGCGGTTGACCTCGGCGGGCACACGCGCCATGTCCTGCGGGAAGTCGAACAGCAAGGGCAGGCTGGTGAGGTTAAGAAAGCGCAGACCTTCCGGCAGGGCTGTGGGCAAGCGGTAGGGCCTGCGGCTGGCAATCACGAAGCCCCATTCGCCAAAGCTGGGCACATGCGCGTGGTAGGGCGTGGCTGTCAGCCCCACCGATTCAATGGTGTGCACCACCGTCCAGAAACTCTTGCGCGCCACCAGCGGCGAGGTGGTCTGAATCACGGCGTAGCCGCTGGCCGACAGGTGCTTGTCGAGCAGGGCGTAAAACGCGTTGGTAAAGAGCTTACCGATGGCAAAGTTGGTAGGGTCGGGAAAGTCCACCACCACCACGTCAAACACCTCGCTGGAGTTCTCCAGAAAAGCAAAGGCGTCGGTGTTGACGATGCGCAGTTTGGGCGACTGGAGCGCGTCGGCGTTCAGTTGCGTCAGCAGGGGCTCGGTTTGAAACAGTTCGGTCATGGCCGGGTCGAGTTCGACCAGCGTGACCTGCTCCACGCCGGGGTACTTCAAAATTTCCCGCACTGCCATGCCATCTCCGCCACCCAGCACCGCCACCTTTTTGGGCGCGGCGCGTTGCGCAAAAGCCGCCATGGCGGGGTGCACCAAGGCCTCGTGGTAGCGGTATTCATCGCGCTGGGCAAACTGCAGATTGCCGTTCAAGAACAACCGCAACCCAAGCCGCCCCTCGCCCGGCGCGTTGGTCACCACAATGCGCTGATAGGGCGTGGTGCGCGCGATCACGGCGTGGTCCTGGTA
>CAKZJN010000444.1 GCA_936943465.1 uncultured Rhodoferax sp. | reverse complement strand
TGCAATTGCGCAATGCGCGTGTGCAGTCCGGTAAAGGGCTTGCCGTGGGCCGGCAGCACCAGCGTGGATTCGGGCAATACCTTGAAACGGTCAATCGAATGCAGAAACTGCGTTAGGGCATCGGCCTCGGGCTCCTGCTCGTAGACGCTCACATTGGTCGATATTCGCGGCAACATCATGTCGCCACCAATCAGCACGCCCAGGCTGTCGCAGTACAAGGCCATGTGCTCCGGTGCGTGGCCATAGCCGCTGATGCAGCGCCAGCGGTGCGCGCCAATCTGCAGCACGCCGCCATCGAGCAGGCGCCGGTACTGGCGGGGCACCGAGGGAACCAGCGTCCGGAAGTACGGTTTGCGGTCTTGCAGGCCCTGTGCCGTGCCGGCGTCATTGAGGCCATGCTGCGCAAAAAAGCGTTGCGTGCCCTCGCCGCCAAAGCTGCTGGAGTCGGCGCAGGCCAGGGTGGCCACCAGAAAGTCGGTGGCACTGATGTGCAGCGGGACGTTCCAGCGGGTGCACAGCCAGTCGGCGAGGCCAATGTGGTCCGGGTGCATGTGCGTAACAAATACGCGCAACACCGGCAGGCCTTCCAGCTCATGGGCAAAGACCGACTCCCACTGCGCCTTGGTTTCATCGCGGTGGATGCAGGTGTCCACAATGCTCCAGCCCGGCACGCCGTCCACCTCGTCACGCAACAACCACAGGTTGATGTGGTTCAGCACAAAAGGCAGCCCCATGCGGACCCATTTGACGCCGGGCGCCACCTCCAGGCAGCGGCCGGGTGCGGGCAGGGCATCGCCCAGGGGGTAATGGAGTTGCTTTTCGAGATCGTTCATGGCGTGGATTTATGCGACATAATTGACGTTTACGTAAACGTCAACTGCCGGGCTATTGTAGGCAGGGCAGTGGCGTTTTGTTGTCACCTGTGTTGCGGCTCCAAACAAACATGACCACCACCTACACCATCAGCGACCTGGCGCGTGAGTTTGACCTCACCACCCGGGCTATCCGCTTTTATGAGGACCTGGGTTTGTTGCAGCCCGAGCGCAGCGGCCCGGGCGGACGCAACCGCATTTACAGTGTGCGTGACCGCACACGCCTCAAACTCACCCTGCGTGCCAAGCGCCTGGGCCTGAGCCTGACCGAGGCCAAGGACATCATCGAGATGTATGACAGCCCGCGCGACACCGGTGCGCAGCTCAACAAGTTTCTGGACGTGCTGGCGTTGCACCGCAAACAGATTGAAGAGCAGATGGCCGACCTGCAGGCCAATCTGGACGAGATCAAGGTGCACCAGCGCGAAGCCCGTGCCCTGTTGGCCAAGCAGGAAGCCAAGGCAGCCGCAAAGCCCGCAAGCCCTGCGGCTACCAAGGTGCAAAAAGATGCAGCCTGACGCACTCTGGAGCCGCGTGCAGGACAGCCTGGAGCGCCAGGGCATGATGCGCCACCTGGGCGCGCGCCTGGTGCGCGTGGAGCCGGGCTTGGTGGAAATCGCACTGCCGTATTCGGACAAGGTTTCCCAGCAGCAGGGCGGTTTTCATGGCGGCGCCATGGGTGCGCTGGCCGATATTGCCGGTGGCTATGCGGGCCTTACCGTCGCCGCCGAAGGCATGGAAGTCACCACGGCCGAATACAAGATCAACTTTCTCTCCGCCTTTCAGGGCGGAGAGTTGCACGCCACCGGGCGCGTGGTCAAGGGCGGACGCCGCCTGATTGTCACCACCGCCGAGGTGATGCATGTGGATGCCAACGGCCAACACAGCGCCTGCGCCGTGATGCAGCAAACGCTGGCGACGGTGACCAAAACCTACTGAACCCAACCCATTTCAACTTTCAAAATCCTAAGGAGACACACCATGAACCTGCCCGGCCTGAACTTCCAACTCGGTGAAGACATTGACGCCCTGCGCGATGCCGTGCGCGCCTTTGCGGACGAGGAAATCGCCCCGCGCGCTGCCGAGATCGACAGATCCGACCAGTTCCCTATGGACCTGTGGGAAAAGATGGGTTCCCTGGGCGTCCTGGGCATTACCGTGGGTGAAGAGTACGGTGGCGCCAATATGGGCTACCTGGCCCACATGATCGCCATGGAAGAAATCTCGCGCGCCTCCGCCTCGGTGGGCCTGTCGTATGGCGCGCACAGCAACCTGTGCGTCAACCAGATCAAACGCAACGGCACGCCCGAGCAGCGCGCCAAGTACCTGCCCAAGCTGATTACCGGCGAACACGTGGGTGCGCTGGCCATGAGCGAGCCGGGCGCAGGCAGCGACGTGATCAGCATGAAGCTCAAGGCCGAAGACAAGGGCGGCTACTACCTGCTCAACGGCAGCAAGATGTGGATCACCAACGGCCCCGACGCCGACACGCTGGTGGT
>CAKZJN010000443.1 GCA_936943465.1 uncultured Rhodoferax sp. | reverse complement strand
TGGTAGGGCGTGAGTGACTTGAACACTCGACCAAAGGATTATGAGTCCTCTGCTCTAACCAACTGAGCTAACGCCCCAACCGAACCGGCGATTGTAATGGTGGATCTAGCTAGGCCGGAAGGCGGGGCTTAGCCCTGTTGGAGCAGCACTGCCGCCGCGCCTCGACACCAATCTGTCACGAGGTCGCGATGACGGGCAACATCGGTACGGGTCTTGAGCCAGAGGAACGGCCGTACCCAACTTCACTTCCAGCCCCCTGTAACCTGAGTAAAATTCGGAAGATCATCTGGCACTGCCCGTGCCGAGCTAGGGGACTTATCCGTGAACCAACCAATCAACAATCAGCGCAAAGATACGCGTGCCATTTTGGTGTCGGTACTGATGCACGACGGGTCTCGGTACCGCGGTTACATCCACCTGCCTGACAACCATCGCCTGCAGGACTTGTTGAATGACCCACGGGGCTTTATCCCGCTGGAACAGGCGAACTCCAGCGAGGAGATCACCATCGTCTCCAAACGCTACATCGTCTCCATTGAGGAATTGCGCGAAGGTCTGAACGAATTTGGCCTGAAGGACATTGCGCTGACTTAAGGCGCCCACCCATCTGGGCAAAGCGTCACCTTACTTATGGTGACTCAGGGCGTTGCTGACCAGTTTGGACGTGATGTCCACAATTTGAATCATCCGGTCATAGGCCATGCGCGTCGGGCCAATCACGCCCAAGGTGCCCACCACTTTTCCATCCACCTCATACGGGCTACTGACGATGGAAAGCTCTTCAAATGGCACCACTTGGCTCTCCCCGCCAATATAAATACGCACCCCTTCGGCCTGCCCGGCAATGTCAAGCAGGCGCATGAGTTGGGCCTTTTGTTCGAACAATTCAAACGCGCGCCGCAAGTGACTCATGTCGCTGGAAAAGTCGGAAACCGACAGCAAATTGCGCTCACCCGCAATGATCACCTCGTCCTGGGTGTCGTTCAGCGCCTCTGAACTCACGTTGACAGCGGCCTGCATCAAACTCGCGATCTCCGAGCGCAGACTCTCGACCTCACCCTGCAAGCGGCCGCGAACTTGATCAATATCAAGACCAACATAGTGACTGTTCAGGAAGTTGGCGGCCTCCACCAGTTGCGACTGCGTGTAATCGACCTCGGTGTAAATCACGCGGTTTTGCACGTCACCGTCGGGTGACACGATGATCACCAGCAGGCGTTTTTCAGAGAGACGTAAGAACTCGATGTGCCGGAAGGTGGAGGAACGACGCGGCGCAATGACCACGCCCACAAATTGCGACAAGTTCGACAGCAGATTGGCCGCGTTAGAAATCACTTTTTGCGGCTGGTCCGGAGCCAGGCTATGGGACGAATACTGCGACGGCTGCACCGTAAGCATGGTGTCCACAAACAGCCGGTAGCCACGGGCCGTGGGGATGCGACCGGCCGAAGTGTGGGGGCTGACAATTAACCCCAACTCTTCCAGGTCAGACATCACGTTGCGAATGGTCGCTGGCGACAGTTCAAGTCCGGATGCTTTTGAAAGAGTCCGGCTACCTACCGGCTGACCATCGGCTATGTAACGCTCCACCAGCGCTTTCAGCAACAACTTGGATCGTTCATCGAGCATTGAAACATTTTAGTGCTCTAATTTGAGAATGAAGTCGCAGTCCAAATTTCATCACGTTGCCCTGGTGGGCAAATACCAAAGCACCATTTCGGGGCCGGCTGGCGCGCACTCGCGTCAGGCGCTGGAGGACATTGCAAACTGCATTCTCGACTTGGGATGTGACGTCACCCTGGAGGCCGACACCGCCTCCAATATGGGCATGTCCGCCTATGCCACCCTTACCCTGGACGAGATTGGCAAACAATGTGATTTGTGCCTGGTGGTAGGCGGCGACGGCACCATGCTGAGTGTTTGCCGCCAACTTGCACCGCACAAGGTGCCGCTCATTGGCATTAACCAGGGTCGCCTGGGCTTTATTACCGACATCCCGTTCGAGCAGTACAAATCCGTCTTGGGTCTGATGTTGAGGGGTTCCTACGAGGAAGACCAGCGCAGCCTGATTCAAGGCCGGGTCATGCGTGATGGCGACTGCGTTTTCAGCGCCCTGGCCATGAACGACGTCGTGGTCAACCGGGGTGCCAGTTCCGGCATGGTGGAGTTGCGGGTAGAAATTGATGGCCGGTTTGTGGCCAATCAGCGGGCGGACGGGCTGATCATTGCCTCGCCAACCGGCTCCACCGCGTACTCGCTTTCAGCCGGCGGCCCGCTGCTGCACCCGGCGATTGACGGCTGGGTGATTGTGCCCATCGCGCCGCACACCCTGTCCAACCGCCCGATTGTGTTGACGAGTGCCGGCGAAATTGCCGTGGAAATTGTGGCTGGCCGGGATGCCAGCGCCAGCTTTGACACGCAGAGCCTGGCATCTTTGATGCATGGAGATCGCATCGTGGTGACGCGGTCCCAGCACAAGGTGACCTTCCTGCACCCCAAAGGCTGGTCTTACTTTGATACCTTGCGACAAAAAATGCACTGGAATGAAGGGGTGGTTTGAGTCATGGCTCTGAAGCGCATTGTTCTGCGGGACTTTGTCATCGTCAGTGAACTGGAATTGGATCTGGAACATGGCTTTACCGTGCTGACCGGCGAGACCGGTGCCGGCAAATCCATCCTGGTCGATGCCCTGCAACTGGTTACCGGTGCCCGCGCCGACAGCGGCCTGATCCGCGAAGGTGCGGCGCGCACCGATGTGAGCGCCGAGTTCGATAACGCGCCCGCACTGCAGGCCCTGCTTGAGGAAGCTGGTTTCGATGTCGAAGGCACCCTGCTGCTGCGCCGCACCGTGGACACCCAGGGCAAGAGTCGCGCCTGGGTCAACGGCAGCCCCGCCACGGCGCAGCAATTGCGCGCCATAGGCGAGCAACTGATTGACATCCATGGCCAGCACGCCTGGCAAAGCCTGACCCGGCCAGAGGCGGTGCGCGGCCTGCTCGATGCCTATGCACAAATCAGCACCACGACCCTTTCGCACCTCTGGGGCGCATGGCGGACTGCACAAGCCGCATTGGAAAAGGCGATGCAGGCACAAGACTCCCTGCAACGGGAGCGCGAACGCCTGACCTGGCAGATTAGCGAGCTGGAAAAGCTCAATCCCCTGCCCGATGAATGGCCCACCCTCAACGCCGACCACAACCGACTGGCCCACGGTCAGGCGCTGCTGGACGCCGCCCAGGGGGTGGCCGAGCTCCTGGAAGACGGCGACGACAATGCGCTGCGCAGCCTGCACGCCGCCCTGAGCCTGCTGCAAAACCAGGCGCACTTGGAGCCCGTGTTTGCCGACCCCATCGCCGCCCTGACCAGTTGTGTTGCGCAGGCCGAAGATGCGGCCCACACGTTGCGGACCTACGCAAGGCGCACGGAGCTGGACCCGGAGCGACTGGCCGAACTGGACGCACGCATGACGCTGTGGATTTCCATGGCACGTCGCTACAAGCGCACACCCGAAGAACTGCCCGAACTGCTAAGTGGCTGGCGCTCGGAGTTGGCCCAACTGGATGCCGCGACCGATTTGCAGGCCCTGCAGAGCGCGGAACGCAAAGCGGGCGCGTCCTTCCTGCAGGAAGCCAAAGCACTTTCGACCCAGCGCACGCAAGCCGCACCTCGCCTAGCCAAAAGCATCACGCAGGCCATGCAAGGCCTGGGCATGCAAGGCGGGCAATTTGCGGTGGCCTTGGAGCCGTTTGCCCAAGCCCAACAAAGTGGCCTGGAAGACGTTCAGTTCTTGGTGGCAGGCCATGCTGGCAGCACACCCCGGCCGGTCAGCAAGGTGGCCTCGGGCGGAGAACTTTCACGTATGGCGCTGGCCATCGCGGTCACCACCAGCCAATTGGGTGGCGCGCAGACGCTGATTTTTGACGAAGTTGATTCCGGCGTGGGCGGTGCGGTTGCCGAAACGGTGGGGCGACTGATGCGGCAACTGGGTGTGGACCGTCAGGTGCTGGCCGTGACCCACTTGCCCCAGGTGGCGGCCTGCGCCGATCACCATTTGCTGGTGTCCAAACAATTGCAGGGGCAATCCACGCTCAGCACCGTCCAAGGTATTCAAGGCGAGCAGCGGGTGGGCGAAATTGCCCGCATGCTGGGCGGCGAAAAGCTCTCCAGCACCACGCTAGCCCACGCCAAAGAAATGCTTCAATCCGGGACTTAAGACGTGACCGCCACTCTCAAAGACACCGAAATGGAGATCGTGCTGATCACCGGCATGTCGGGCTCCGGCAAGTCGGTGGCGCTCCATGCACTGGAAGACTCCGGCTTTTATTGCGTGGACAACCTGCCCCCGGAGTTGCTGCTGCCCTTTGTCGAACTGGAGATGAAGCACCGCGCCACCCACCTGGCGATTGCCATGGATGTGCGCAGCGCCACCTCCTTGCCGCAGGTGCCCCAACAACTCGATGTCTTGCGTGCCCGTGGCGTGACCGTGAAGCCTCTGTTCCTGGACTCGACCACCGACACGCTGGTACGCCGCTATTCCGAAACCCGACGCCGGCACCCGCTATCGCAACTGGGCACCCGCACCGACGTTTTTGATCCGGTGGACCGCGATGAGCGGCGTGCCCTGACCGATGCGATTGAGCTGGAGCGCACGCTGTTGGCCGATCTGCGCGAACAGGCCCACGTCATCGATTCCAGCCAAATCCGCCCCGCGCAATTGCAGGGTTACGTCAAATCGTTAGTGACCGCGCGGAGCACCCAGCTCACCCTGGTTTTCGAGTCGTTTGCCTTCAAGCGCGGCACCCCGACCGACGCGGATTTCATGTTTGATGTCCGCATGCTGCCCAACCCGCACTACGCGCCGGCGCTCAGGGCACTGACCGGACGCGATCAGCCAGTCATCGAATACCTGGAAGAACAGCCCGACGTGAAGCGCATGCTGCAACAAATCAGCAGTTTTCTGAAGGGCTGGTTACCGGAGTTGGCGCGCGACAACCGCAGCTATGTGACCGTCGCCATTGGCTGTACCGGGGGCCAACACCGCTCGGTTTACCTGGTCGAGCAACTCGCCCAACGCTTTGCTGGCCAGTGGGCGACCCTGACCCGGCACCGCGAAATGGACGCGCGCAACGCGGGCTGATTTCTGCGGATTAGCGGCGGCTTGGCCCCCGGCTATCCGCGTTCCAGAATTTTTCGAACCGGTGCCGGGAGACCCAAGGCCGGCCAATCCCCTGAGCTAACCCAGCGCCCTTCGCCAGACGCATCTTCCCGCATCGCCCCGGCAGGCAATCGCACCCGTCCCACGTGCAGGTGCAAGTCTTTGTGGGTGAGCACATGCAGAAATGCAGGAGCCACTTGAACCTGCGCCCTTGCGTAGGCGGGCACGGCGTCCAGCAAAGCCTGCTCGGATTCAAACAAGGGAAGGCAATACAGGCCCGCCCAAACTCCAGGGGTCGGTCGCCGACCCAGCCACACGTCACCCCACTCGGTTTCGACCCAAAGCAACCAAATCGATTGGCTGCTGCGGCGCAACTTGCGGCTTCGCACCGGGTAGCGCTCAGGGTCACCGGCAATCGCGGCGCGGCAATCCAGTTGCACCGGACATTCACTACAACCCGGTTTTTTGGGGGTGCATACCAACGCGCCCAGGTCCATCATGCCCTGCGTGTAGCGCGCCATGTCCTGCACCGCCCGCTTTTCAGCGGGCAGCAAACCGGTGGCCGCATCCCATAAGGCACGGGCATTGGCGGCCACCGCCACATCGGCGTCAAAGCCGGTGACGCGGCTTACCACGCGCTTTACGTTGGCATCCAAAATCGCCACCCGTTCGGAAAAGCACAGCGAGGCAATGGCTGCAGCCGTCGAACGCCCGATGCCCGGCAACGTGGTCAGCGTTTGTGCATCCCGCGGAAATGCGCCGCCATGGTGGAGCACTAACGCCTGGGCACAACGGTGCAGGTTGCGCGCACGACTGTAATAGCCCAGCCCGCTCCACAGCCCCAGCACATCATCCAGACTCGCCGCTGCGAGCGAGGCCACATCAGGGAACCGTTCGACAAAGCGTGTGAAATAGGCCTTGACCGTGACCACTTGCGTCTGTTGCAGCATGATTTCAGACAGCCACACCCGATACGGATCACGCAGGGTTTGCCACGGTAAATCGTTGCGGCCATGGCGGCTCTGCCACCGCACCACCCGGGTGGCAAAGTCTGCGTCAGAAGCTCCCACGTTCAGGCGATCTCCAGATCCACTTCCGGCGTTGTTGCTTCAGGAATTTCAAGCAAGTGCGTAGTCAGTTCGGTCAACTTGGCTTCCAGTTGGGCAATCGACTGTTCTTGCTGCGCGATTTCGTTGATGCGTTCGTCCAGCCCGCCCGCAGCCTGCTGAATGCGGTCCATCGCGTCCATGCGACGGGCAAAGGCCCGACGACGCTCCCGCAACTGCGCGTCCAATTGGGCGGCGGCCGACTTGCTCCACAACTCCACCTCGCCCAAAGCCACCTCGTTGATGGCATGCACCCTGGAATACAGGGCGCGCACCACCCGGTCTGCGAACTCGGGCTGGGCCAGCTTGAACACGTTGGTGATGCCCAAGTATTGCAAATGGCTGCGCTGCGCCATCTCGAGGTCGCGCAGGTAAAACGCCAGGTCCGGCTCGGCAAT
>CAKZJN010000442.1 GCA_936943465.1 uncultured Rhodoferax sp. | reverse complement strand
ATCACATCGCCACGGGCCGTCACCACCTCCAGCGCCAGCACGTTCTCGCGCATGGTGCCGTAGCGCACGGCGTTGGTTCCGCTGGCGCGGGTGGCACACATGCCACCCAGGCTGGCGTCGGCTCCGGGGTCAATCGGGAAAAACAGGCCGCTGGATTTCACCGCCTCGTTCAGTTGCTTGCGGGTGACGCCTGGCTGCACGGTCACGGTCAGGTCTTCGGCGTGGAGGTGCAGCACCTGGTTCATGCGCGACACATCGATGCTGATGCCGCCCTGCACCGCCAGCAAATGCCCTTCCAGTGATGAGCCCACACCAAAGGGAATCACCGGCACACGGTACTGCGCGCACAGGCTCACGGCATCGGCCACATCCTGGGTGCTTTGGGCAAACACCACGGCGGCAGGCGGTGGCACGTCAAACACCGACTCATCGCGGCCATGCTGCTCGCGCACCGCCAGCGCCACCGAGCATTGCGCGCCAAAACGGGCCTGCAACGCAGCGAGCAAAGCCTGCGGCGTATCGCGTGGTTGGCACCGGGGCGACAGGGGTTCAGTTGGGGTGGCTGCAAGCATGGGGCGTCTCCGTCAATAATCCCATTTTCAATCAAGGACACGCAGCCATGGGAAATCGCCTCACACAAATCGCCACCCGCACCGGAGACGCCGGCACCACCGGCCTGGGTGACAACACCCGCGTGTCAAAAAACAGCCTGCGTGTGCACGCCATGGGCGATGTGGATGAGCTCAATTCGCACATCGGTGTGCTGCTCTGCGAGGACATGCCCGAAGGCATCCGCACCCTGCTGGTAGAAATTCAGCACCAGCTTTTCAACCTGGGCGGTGAGTTGTCGATTCCCGGCTTTGAGTTGCTGAAGCCCGAAGCGGTGCTGGCGCTGGACGAGGCGCTAGAAACCTACAACGCCAATCTGCCCAAACTGCAGGAATTCATCCTCCCCGCAGGCAGCCGCGCTGCCTCACTGGCCCATGTCTGTCGCACCGTGGCGCGCCGGGCTGAGCGCGCGCTGGTGGCGCTGGGCAATGAAGAGGCACTCAAAGACGCGCCGCGTCAGTACCTGAACCGCTTGTCGGACCTGATGTTTGTGCTGTCGCGTGCGCTCAACCGGCACCGCACCGATGGCTCGGTGGGTGACGATGTCTATTGGAAGAGCGAGCGCATGGCCAAAGCCTAAAAGGTTTCCCAGTCGTCATCACCGCCACCCGACTTTGCCGCAGGGGCACTCGGCGCGGGCTTGGGCAGCGACACCGGTTTAGCGGCGACCGGCTTGGCAGCCGGAGGCTTCAGGGCCACCGGCTTAGGGCGGGCCGGCGCTGAGGCAATGGCTTTACGCGGGGCACTCTGGAACGGCGCGCTTCTGGGCGCCGACGCCGGTGCCGGCAGCGCGGTTCGGGCCATGCCTTCGTTACCGCCGAGGTTGAAGACCGAAACGACCTGAACCATTTCGCCAGCCTGCGACTTCAGGCTGCTGGCTGCTGCGGCCATTTGTTCCACCAGCGCCGCGTTTTGCTGGGTGGTCTGGTCCAACTGTGTAACCGCTTCACCAATCTGGGCCACCCCGGCAGACTGCTCGTTGCTGGCCGAGGTGATTTCTCCGACCAGGTCGCTAACCCGGCGAATCGAGCTCACCACTTCCGTCATGGTGGTGCCGGCCTGATCGACCAGCACGGTGCCCTGCTCCACCCGCTCGACGCTGGCATTGATCAGGTTCTTGATTTCCTTGGCGGCCTCGGCACTGCGGCCTGCCAGTGACCGCACCTCGCTGGCCACCACCGCAAAGCCCCGGCCCTGGTCACCCGCACGGGCCGCTTCCACGGCGGCGTTGAGCGCCAGAATATTGGTCTGGAACGCAATGCCATCGATGACGCTGATGATGTCGGCAATCTTGCGAGAAGAGTCGTTGATGTCTTTCATCGTGTCGACCACCCGCCCCACCACTTCGCCGCCCCGAACCGCAACCGTCGAGGCGCTGTTGGCCAGTTGATTGGCCTGGCGGGCGTTGTCGGCGTTGTTTTTCACCTGGGAACTGAGCTCTTCCATGGAGGCTGCGGTTTCCTCCAGCGCGCTGGCTTGCTGCTCGGTGCGCGCGGACAGGTCGTTGTTGCCTTGCGCGATTTCGGCCGACGCGGTCGCCACGTTTTCCGAACTGGCGCGCACGTTAGACACCACCCGGCCCAGGCTGCTTTGCATGTCGCTCAGCGCGTGCAACAACTGTCCCGTTTCGTTGTTGCCCTCGGCTTCAATGCGCGAACTCAGGTTGCCGGCCGCCACATCGCGTGCCACGCCAATGGCGCGGTTCAAGGGTTGCGTGATCGAACGAATAATCCAGAGGGCCAGGGCAATGGCCAGGGCCACCGACACCAAAACCGCCACCGCATTGGCTGTTACGGTGTTCTGAATGCTGGTGTGGGCCTCCTCGCTGGAATCCTCCATGCGCGCGCGCAGGAATTTCAGCATGTCTTCCGTCGAGGCAAAGTAGTCCTGCTGTGCCTTTCGCAAATCGGTCAGCAGCAGCTTGGTTGCCTCGTCCTTTTTGTCACTGGTGGCGAGTTCGATGAACTTGACTTGCAGAGCGTCATAGGCCTTGCGGGCTTGCAGCATTTTGTCGAGGGTTTGCTTGCCGGCACCGGAAACCACCGTGGCCTGCAATTTGTCGAGGCGCTCGCCAATGGCGCGGTGGGTGGCGTCCACCCGTTCTTTTTCCTTGGCGGCCTCGGCCGGGTCACTCACCAGCAGCATATTGCGCATGGCGCGGGCGGCGATGTTGATGTTCTCCCGCACCTCATACACCGAAACCACCTTGGGCAGTCGGTTTTCGGTGACCGCCTCAAACGCCGTCTGAATGCCCCCAAGTTTGGCCCAGGTAAAGCCTCCGATCAGCGCCATCAGCACGACCAGGATGCCAAAGCCCAGCGATAGTTTGACCGAAATTTTCAATTGATTCATGTTCACAGCCCCGCTCCCGTTTATTGGTGTGGTGTATTACATTTTCAAATAAAAATGTTGCTCTGTTCTGCAAATAACAGAGTTATCTTGCGCTGTTTTCTGGAGCATTCGCTGCGGAAAAATCTAGCCCGCCGGCAGGTTCACCGGCGTCACCACCTGCACCGCCGATAAGGTGTGCAGCGCCTGTTGTGGCCCGACACCATGGGCCCGCATGATTTGCAGGCAGGCCATGCGCACATCGTGTTGCAGGTCGTGGTGCAGCACGGCGCTGAGTTGGCCGGTGCGCAGCAGTGGCAGGTTGTCGGCATCGAGGTCGTGGCCTATGAAGACCTTGCAGATGCGATCGGCATCCGAGAAGGCTTGCAGAATGGCGGCGTTGGCTCCACCAATCGAATACACCGCCGAAACCTCCGGGTGCAACTCCAGGCACTTTCCCACCACGGCGGCAGTGGCGGCGTGCAGGCCCAGGCCTTCGCTAGCGTCCACTTTGTGCAGGTTCGGGTACTGTTGCTGCAGCGCCTCGGTAAAGGCGGCCTCGCGTTCTTCTTCGCCGCGAAAGCGGATGCTGCTGAGCGATACCAGCACCCCGGCGCGGCTGTCGCTGCCCAGCCATTGGCCCAGCAGGTAAGCGGCGGTTCGGCCGGCGGCCTGGTTGTCCATGCCGGCGTAGGCCAGACGTTCTGAGCCCGGCAGGTCGGTCACCAACGTCACCACCGGAATTCCCTTGGCAGCCAGGCGGGCCACGGCTGCGACCACGCGCGTGTCGTTCGGGGCCTTGAGCAACACCCCGTGGCTGCCGCGCGCGGCAATCTTGTCCAGCGTGGCCACCAATTCAGCCACGGGCAGTGCCTCGCTCAGGTGGTAGCGGGCGCGAAAGATGGCCGGGTGCAGCAGCGGCAACTCGCGTTCCAGCGCGTCGCGCACCACGCTGGCAAAACGGCTGGGCGCCTGCACCACCACGTCCAGCATGAACTTGCGGCCCTGCAACCCGACCTGCGCACTTTGCCGCTCCAGCTCGGCCACGGCTTGCTGCACCCGCCGCACTGTATGCGCCCGCACGCCGGGCCGTTGGTGTACCACCCGGTCCACCGTGGCCAGGCTCACGCCGGCCTGCAGGGCAACGGCTTTGAGCAAATGGGGGTGGGCCATGGGGTTTAGGGTGTAAGCGGCTGCTCCGGATTGTGCCGCAAGGGTTGCCATTTGAGGTGTTTTTGAGGTGTTTTCCAGCACCACGACACAGCCTTCGTTCCTACACTCCGCTATCAAATTGACCCCTATCAATGAGACAAACCGATGCCCACCGCCCCCTTGCTTTCCACCGGACACCTGCAGTTCAGCCAATGCCAGGTGGCGGATCTCGACCGACTGGTGCAAACCGTGACCGTGCCGCAGGACTGCCCGCAGGCCAGCGCCATACTGCAGAACGTACCAATTTATGACGGTGCCGCCCTGCGCAAGGCCCAGGCGGCCGCTGCCGACCCGGTGCTGTGGCGCAACGCACTAATGGCCGAGTGGGCGCAGGTGTGGGGCAACGGCGCAGGCGTGTTGGTGGTGAAGGGGCTGTACACCGATATGGCGGTGGTGGATGCCGCAACGCGGGAGTTTCAGGCGCTGATTGAAGACGGGCGCAAGGCCGGCCATGCGGGCGACCACTTTGCCAAGCCCGGCGCCAATGACCGGGTATGGAACGCTCTGGAAAAACTCTGCCTGCGCGCGCCCGATGTGTTTGCCGCCTATTACGGCAACGCGCTGCTGGCCACGGTGTGCGAGGCCTGGCTGGGCCCGGCCTACCAAATCACCTCGCAAATCAACTGCGTCAACCCGGGCGGCGCAGCGCAGGTGGCGCACCGTGATTTCCACCTGGGGTTTTTTGACGCGGTGGGCGCCGAACGCTTCCCCGCGCAGGTGCACCAACTGTCGCCCCTGCTCACGCTGCAGGGCGCGGTGGCGCATGTGGACATGCCGCTGGAAAGCGGCCCCACCCTGTACCTGCCGCATTCGCAAAAGTACCTGCCGGGCTATCTGGTGGCCGGGGTGCCGGAGTTTCAAAGTTACTTTGACGTGCGCCACGTGCAACTGCCGCTACAAAAAGGCGATGGCATTTTCTTCAACCCGGCACTGATGCATGCGGCCGGCCACAACCGCTCGCAAGCCATTCGCCGCATGGCCAATTTGCTGCAGGTGTCGAGCGCCTTTGGCCGCTGCATGGAAACCGTGGACCGCGTGCGCATGGCGCAGGTGCTCTACCCGAGCCTGCTGGAAGCGAAATCCAGCGGTCGGATGAGCGAGGCCGATCTGGCAGCAGCCGTTGCCGCCTCAGCCGAGGGCTATGCCTTTCCCACCAATCTGGACCGCGACCCACCCCTGGGCGGGCTGGCGCCCAAGAGCCAGCAGGACCTGGTGCGCACCGCGCTGGCGCAGTCGGAGCCGACCGAGGTTTTTAGCGCCACACTGCAGGCCCAAGCCGCAACACGCCTGAGCTGACGCGTCCATGCAAGACAACAAAACACCACCGGAAACACCATGACCCACACCAACCCGCATGCCCTTGCCTCCTTGCAGGGCAAAGTTGCCATCGTCACCGGCGGAACCCAAGGCCTGGGCGCAGCGATTGCCGCCACACTGGCCGAGCGCGGTGCCCAAGGCATGGTGATTTGCGGCCGCAACGCGGCCAAAGGTGCGGCGCAGGCGGCGCGCCTGAATGCCCTGGGCACGCAAGCCATTTATGTGCAGGCCGACCTGGAAAAGGTGGACGACTGCCGCCGCGTGGTGCACATGGCGGACGCCACGTTTGGCCGCGTGGATGTGCTGGTCAACGCCGCCGCCATCACCGATCGCGGCAGCATTCTGGACACCGACCCTGCCCTGTTTGACCGCATGATGGCCATCAACGTGCGTGCGCCGTTCTATTTGATGCAGGACAGCATCCTGATCATGCGGCGCGAGGGCATTGCGGGCAGCATCGTCAACATCGGTTCCATGTCGGCCATGGCCGGGCAGCCGTTTCTGGCGGCCTACTGCACCAGCAAGGGCGCGCTGGCCACGCTGACTCGCAACACGGCGTATGCGCTCTTACGCAACCGCATCCGGGTGAACGGGCTCAACATCGGCTGGATGGCGAGCGAGGGCGAAGACCGCATTCAGCGCGAGTTTCACCACGCCGATGCCGACTGGCTGGAAAAGGCTGCGGCCGGCCAGCCGAATGGCCGATTGGTGGACCCGAACGAAGTGGCGCGGGCCGTGGCTTACTTGTGCAGTGCGGAGTCGGGGTTGATGACTGGCTCGGTGATTGAGTTTGACCAGTCGGTGTGGGGCGCCTATGACGGCTCGCCACATCCGGTGGCGCCGCTCTAAGCCGCGTGGCTGCGGACCGGCTCAGGCAAACAGCTTGAAACGGGCGGCGAGTTTCTGAATATCGGCCAGGCTGTGCGGAATAAGGGAGCCCCCACTTTCGCCCGCAGCCGCTTGTGGCTTGGATCGCGCCTGTTCCTCGGCGTATTCGCGCATGGTCTTTACGGCAAAGCTCACAAAGTCCGGTGCCTCATTTGTTGCGGCATGGGCGGAAGCTGCCGCTTGCGTCACCAGCACGCCGTCCTTGTCCACCACCAGCGGTGTGGAGGTGCCATTCGCGCGTTCCATCGCCAGGCGGTGCTGCTCAGCCATGCGGCGCGTGTCGGCATCGGCGTCGGGCGTGG
>CAKZJN010000441.1 GCA_936943465.1 uncultured Rhodoferax sp. | reverse complement strand
GATCCTGATGTTTGTGGCCTGGAACATGGGCGAGTGGCGTGAATTTGCCCACCTGCGCCAGTACCGCATGCCCTATCGGGCCACCCTGCTGGCGGTGTTTTTCCTGACGGTGGTGTTTGACCTGACCGTGGCCGTCGAAGTGGGGCTGGTGGCCGCCTGCATTACCTTCATCTACCGCATTTCCAGCCTGTCGCGCTCGGAAGAAATCACAGCCACCGATTACCCCGCGCTGGCCAGCCTGCAAGGTGAGGTTGCGGGCTACCGGCTGTACGGCGCGCTGTTTTTTGGTGCCGTGAAGATCATTGAAGCCATCCAGGACAACCTGCCCCGCCACACCGTCCTGCTGGACCTGAAAAACGTGATTTACGTGGACTCCAGCGGCGCCGATAGCCTGAACGACCTGGCCCGCGCCTGCCAGAAGAACCAGGTGCAACTGGTCATTTGCGGCCTGATGCACCAGCCGCTGGACATAGCAAAGCGTTGCGGCTTTGTTGAGACCATTGGAGAGCAGCACATTCACCCGGATGTGGCCACTGCGATTGCTGTCACCGCCGATTTGGCTGGCAAGCCCTCCTCCAAGCCTTAAAATAGCGCAAAGAGGTTTCCACCATGCACATTTTCCGCCGCCCCGACTACCGCTCCGACGCAACCCAGTTTCTGGACCAGCTCAAGTCCAACTATCCCGCGATCGAACAAGGCCAGCAAGTTGGCCGCTCCCTGCTGTGGGACAAGGCCATTGACCGTCTGGCCCTACTCGGCTTTCGCAAGTCCAAAGTAGCGCAAAAGCCCTACGTCTACCAGACCGAAGGCCACTAAGCCCTGCGTTTTGCAGGCGGCAGTCTCGCTGCCGCTCCTGCAAGGCATTGCGCTCCCCCGGAATGACTGAATCGACTGGCGACTCCGCAGCCTCGCCCGAGGGCGCGACTGCGCTGGTGGAACTGGCGCACCTCAGCCCCCAATCGGCCATGCCCGAGGTGGTGGATCAGGTTGCGCTGGCCCGTCTGTATGGCGAGCCGCTGTTTGCGATGCCGCAGGACCTCTACATCCCGCCGGATGCGCTCGAGGTTTTCCTGGAGGCCTTTGAAGGCCCGCTGGATTTGCTGCTGTACCTGATTCGCAAGCAGAACTTCAACATTCTCGACATCCCCATGCTCAGCGTGACCAAGCAATACCTGGTCTACGTGGACCAGATCCGCAAGCGCAATCTCGAACTGGCCGCCGAATACCTGCTAATGGCCGCCATGCTGATTGAGATCAAGTCACGCATGCTGCTGCCACCAAAGAAGGTGGCCGAAGGGGAAGAAGCCGAAGACCCACGCGCCGAACTGGTCCGGCGACTGCTGGAATACGAGCAGATGAAGCTGGCGGCTGCACGCCTGAATGCCGTGCCCCAGTTTGGCCGCGACTTCATGAAGGCCAGCATCTTTATCGAGCAAAGCCTGCAGCCGCGTTTTCCGGACGTGCAACTGGTCGATCTGCAAGAGGCCTGGCGCGATATTCTCAAGCGCGCCAAACTGGTTCAGCACCACAAAATCAGCCGCGCCGAGCTCTCGGTGCGGGAGCACATGAGCATCGTGCTCAAAAAGCTGCAGGGCCGCCGCTTTGTCGGCTTTGAAGACCTGTTTGATCCGGAGTTGGG
Organism: uncultured Rhodoferax sp.; assembly: GCA_936943465.1. Classification (GTDB taxonomy): domain Bacteria; phylum Pseudomonadota; class Gammaproteobacteria; order Burkholderiales; family Burkholderiaceae_C; genus Allorhodoferax. The sequence continues at coordinate 1,466 of CAKZJN010000441.1, read as the reverse complement.
TGTGCCGGTTCTGGTGGTGACCTTTATCGCCATGCTGGAGCTGGCCAAGGAAACGCTGATCGAAATTACGCAGGCCGAAGCCTTCGCCCCGATTTATGTGCGACTGGCCTATTCGCCCACCTGAACCGGCCCCTGAAACGGTTAGTATTCGGGCCACTCGCCGAACCACCGGAGCACTCGCATGACCGAAGCCAGCACGGGCACATCCAACGCACTGCATGCCACACCCTATGGCACCCTGCCGCCTGCGTCGCCCATGCCGAACCGCCGGCCCATGAGCCTGCCACGTCTTCAGGAAATGCGGACCCGGGGCGAAAAAATCTGCATGCTGACCGCCTACGACGCCACCTTTGCGGCCGTCGCCGATGCGGCCGGTGTGGAAACCATTCTGGTCGGAGATTCGCTGGGCATGGTCTGCCAGGGCCTGGCCAGCACCGTGGGCGTCAGCCTGGAGACCATGCGCTATCACACCGAAAGCGTGACGCGCGGCCTGTACCGCGCCCAAGCCACGGCCTGGGTGATTGGCGATATGCCCTACGGTAGCTACCAAGAGTCGCGCGAGCAAGCGGTCCGCAGCGCATCGGTGCTAATGCAGGCCGGCGCGCACATGGTCAAACTCGAAGGCGGTGGCTGGACCACCGAGACCGTGCGCTTTCTGGTGGAACGCGGCATCCCGGTGTGTGCCCACCTCGGCCTCACGCCGCAAACCGTGCACGCCCTGGGCGGCTACCGGGTCCAAGGCAAAACCGAAGCCAGCGCCGAACTGCTCAAGAAACAGGCCCATGAACTGCAAGACGCCGGTGCCACCATGCTGGTGCTCGAAATGGTGCCCCACACCGTGGCAACTGAGCTCACCAACGAATTGCTGCACTGCGCCACCATCGGCATTGGTGCCGGCAACGGAACCGCCGGTCAGGTGCTGGTGCTGCACGACATGCTGGGCATGAACCTCGGCAAGATGCCCAAGTTCGTGCGCAACTTCATGCAGGACGCCGGCAGCGTGCGCGGTGCCATGGAGGCGTATGTGGCCGCGGTCAAGGGTGGCACTTTTCCAGACAACACGCTACACGCCTGGTGACCGCTGCCCCATTGCGGTAATCCCCTGAACTTCTCTTCACTTTTATGAAGCTCATTCACACGCTCGCTGAGTTACGCACCACGCTGAGTGCCTACCGCCACCCTGCCGTGGTGCCCACCATGGGCAACCTGCATGCCGGGCATATCGCGCTGGTGGAAGCCGCGAAGCCGCTGGGGGATGTGACGCTGGCCACCGTTTTTGTGAACCGACTGCAGTTCGGGCCCAACGAAGACTTTGACACCTACCCGCGCACCTTGGATGCCGACTGCGCCCAGCTAGAAGCCGCCGGTTGCGACATTGTTTTTGCGCCAACCGAGAAAGAGCTGTACCCGCAAAAACAGACCTTTCTGATTGAGCCACCGTCCGAGTTGGCCAATATTCTGGAAGG
>CAKZJN010000440.1 GCA_936943465.1 uncultured Rhodoferax sp. | reverse complement strand
TCGCCCTGGGAAAAAGAAGACGCGGTGCACGAAGGCATCCCGATCCTCAACTTCCATGTGCCGGTGGCGTTTGAGCACGAAGGCGGCAAACTGACCGCCATGCGCTTTGAGATCGTGCGCGCCGAGTACGACGCCAAGGGCCGCCGCAGCCTGGTGCCCACCGGCGAGCCGGAAGTGCGCGTGCCCTGCGACACCGTGCTGGTGGCCGTGGGCCAGGAGAACGCATTCCCCTGGATCGAGGCCGACTGCGGCATCGAGTTTGACAAGTGGGGCCTGCCCAAGCTGGCCGAAGGTACCTTCCAGAGCACCCGCCACAAGGTGTTCTTTGGCGGTGACGCCGCCTACGGCCCGAAGAACATCATCACCGCGGTGGCCCAAGGCCACGAAGCCGCGGTGTCGATCGACCGCTTCCTGCACGGCGAAATCGTCGCCAAGCGCCCCGCCGCCACCGTGAACCTGATGTCGCAGAAGATGGGCATCCACGAGTGGAGCTACCGCAACGACGTGTCCAATGACACCCGCTTCAAGGTGCCATGGGCGCAGGCCGAGATTGCACTGGCCAGCATCAAGGTCGAGGTGGAACTGGGCTTCGATGCCGCCACCGCGTTCAAGGAAAGCAGCCGCTGCCTGAACTGCGACGTGCAGACCGTGTTCAACCGCGACACCTGCATTGAGTGCGATGCCTGCGTGGACATCTGCCCGATGGACTGCATCACCTTCACCGGCAACGGCGAAGAGGCTGATTTGCGAGGGCGCCTAAAGGCCCCGGCCACCAACACCGAGCAGGACCTGTTTGTGTCGGGCGAGCTCAAGACCGGCCACGTCATGGTGAAAGACGAAGACGTGTGCCTGCACTGCGGCCTGTGCGCCGAGCGTTGCCCCACCGGAGCCTGGGACATGCAGAAGTTTTTGTTCTCGACGACGCAAGCCGGGCCACTTTGCCGTGACTCCCGCGAAGCTCGCACAACCGCCGTGGAGGCCGCATGAAGCGCATAGAAGCAGTCAACGATTTCGTTATCAAGTTCGCCAACGTCAACGGTTCGGGTTCGGCCTCGGCCAACGAGTTGTTTGCCAAGGCGGTGATGCGCATGGGCGTGCCGGTCAGCCCGCGCAACATCTTCCCCAGCAACATCCAGGGCATGCCGACCTGGTACGAGGCCCGCGTGTGCGAAAAGGGCTACCACGGCCGGCGCGGTGGCGTCGACATGATGGTGGCCATGAACCCGCAAACCTGGGACACCGACATTGCCGAAATCGAAAGCGGTGGCTACCTGTTTTATGACAGCACCCGCCCCCTGCCGCCCTCCAAGTTCCGCGACGATGTGCTGACGCTGGGCGTGCCGCTGACAGACATTGCCAACGCCGCCTACACCGACCCGCGCCAGCGCCAGTTGTTCAAGAACATCATTTATGTGGGCGCCTTGTCGGTGCTGCTGGGCGTGGACGCCGAGGTGTTCGAGAAGCTGTTTGCCGAGCAATACAAGGGCAAGGAACGGCTGTTGGAGTCCAACATCAAGGCGCTGCACATGGGCCGCGACTATGTGAAGACGCACATGGCCTACCCGCTGGGCATTCGCGTGCAGCGCGCCGACAACGTGGGCGACCAGATCTTTACCGACGGCAACAGCGCAGCGGCGCTGGGCCTGGTGTACGGCGGCGCCACGGTCGCAGCCTGGTACCCGATTACGCCCAGCACCTCGGTGCCCGAGGCGTTCCAGAAGTACTGCGAAAAATTCCGCGTCGACCCCGCCACCGGTCAGCACCGCTACGCCATCGTGCAGGCGGAAGACGAGTTGGCCTCTATCGGCATGGTGGTGGGTGCGGGCTGGAACGGCGCACGCGCTTTTACCGCCACCTCCGGCCCTGGCGTGTCGCTCATGACCGAGTTCATCGGTCTGGCCTACTTTGCCGAGATTCCGGTCACCATCGTCAATGTGCAGCGCGGCGGCCCCAGCACCGGCATGCCGACCCGCACCCAGCAGGCCGACATTCTGAGCTGCGCCTACGCCTCGCACGGCGACACCAAACACGTGCTGCTGCTGCCGCAGGACCCGCACGAGTGCTTCACACACTCCGCTGCCGCACTGGACCTGGCCGACCGCCTGCAGACGCCCATCTTTGTGATGACGGATCTGGACATCGGCATGAACCAGCGCCTGTGCAAACCCTTTGTCTGGGAAGAGGGCAAGGGCTACGACCGCGGCAAGGTGATGACCGCCGAGGAACTCGAAGCCGGCAAAGACTTCGGCCGCTACAAGGACGTGGACGGCGACGGCATTCCGTGGCGCACCCTTCCAGGCACGCACCCCACCAAGGGCGCGTTCTTCACCCGGGGCACCACACGCAACCCCTACGCCATGTATTCCGAGCGCGGGCCGGACTACATCTACAACATGGAACGCCTGCTGCGCAAATTCAAAACCGCAGCCGACCTGGTGCCGCAACCGATTGTTCGCAAGGCCAAGCAGCCCACACGCTTTGGCGTGATTTACTACGGCTCGACCAGCCCCGCCATGCGGGAAGCGCTGGACGTACTGGAAACGCAAGACCTGCACCTCGACGCGATGCGCCTCTGCGCCTTCCCCTTCCCCGACTCGGTGCAGGAGTTCATTGCCTCGCACGACACGGTGTTTGTGGTGGAGCAAAACCGCGACGGCCAGATGCATTCACTCATCGTCAACGAGCTCGACTTTGACCCGGCCAAACTGCCGCGTGTGCTGCACTACGACGGCACCCCGATCACCGCCCGGTTTATCGCAGGCGCCATTGCCAAACGCATGGAAGCCGCCAAGAAAAAGGAAGTGGCATGACCTACATCGCAAAACCCCGTCTGCATCACCCCACCCTGCACACCAACAAGGTGGGTTACACCCGGCGTGACTACGAGGGCCGTATCAGCACCTTGTGCGCCGGCTGCGGGCACGACTCCATCAGCGCGGCCATCATTCAGGCCTGCTGGGAACTCGACATTGAGCCGCACCGCGTGGCCAAGCTAAGCGGCATTGGTTGCAGCTCCAAGACACCGGACTACTTCCTGGGTGCCTCGCACGGCTTCAACACCGTGCACGGCCGCATGCCCTCGGTGCTGACCGGTGCCAACCTGGC
>CAKZJN010000439.1 GCA_936943465.1 uncultured Rhodoferax sp. | reverse complement strand
TGGCGGCGCAGGCTGCCCATGAAAACGGCTTGCGGTGCGATGCCCTTGTGCGCCAGATACTGGCCCAGGCGCCGCGCCTGTTGCACGCCTAGAGGGCTGAGTTGGTCGTAATCGGCGGCGCCCAGTGAGGCTTGCCCGTGGCGGATCAGGTAAATGGTTGGCATGGCAAGACTGTACGGGGCATAGGGCGTGCGTCCTGTCACGCAAGCGATCAGACAAACAGGCGCGGGTCAAACACAAACGGGTTGCGCTCCAGCACCAGCGCCACGTGGCGATAGTCCGCGTGCGCCGGGTTGATCAGCAGGTTGCGCTCGTTGGGCTCGACGTAAGAAGGCACCCACAGACCCAGGCTCACGCCACTGCTCAGCCACTCCATGCCCAGCGACTGGGTGTGCGCCTCGTTCTGACGCCAGTGGCTTTGTAAACCCCAATCGGCAGCATTCAATAACTGCGCCTGGGGGCCTATTTCCAGACGCATCAGCGCCTGATTCTTTGGCCTGGCGCCGTTGCAATGCACGCGCTTTTCGAGTTGGCACAGGGCGCGACTGGAGCCGGCGTACACCACCTGCAGAGGGCCTTTGGTGTGCCAGCGGCCGTTGCCGAGTGTTGAGCCCAAGCCCAGCGCGTGTAGCAGCGAGGGCAGGGGCGGTGGCGGGCTTTCACAAAAGCCGATGCGCCAGACTTCTGTCAAACAACACCGCCGTATTTCACGGCCACCAGAATGTCTTTTGCCCTCTGCGCACCAAAGGATGTTTTGGCGGCCTCAAGCGGGCTTTCGCCGTCCAGCATGGGGTGCGGGCGGCGCAACCAGGCGGCGGCTTCGTCCTCGGATTCAAAGGTGTCGCTGGCCATCTGGTCCAACTCCAACAGCCGTAGCACCCCTTCTGCGGAGTGAATCGGCAGCAACTGGTCTTTGGCTGCGCGGCGGTTTACGGTGGTGCGGTCCAGATCCAGGTAGTCCACCACCTGCCCCTTGCCCACGCCGAGGTAGTCGCTCAAGGGGCCAATGGCTTTGCTGGAGATTCCGTTCTTAACGATGCGGTAGGCGCTGCTGTTGTTCAGGGCCATCAGCTTGCCTTTGGCCACGACGCGTGCATCCGGCTCGGCTGCGATGTGCGTTGCGGGCGAGGCAGCCTCCCCGGCGATGTAGCGCCAGATTTGCTCGCGCGCTTCCGAGCGGGCAGCAACATGGGACGAATCGGTAGTAGTTAGATATGCCATGATGCAATTACATCATGAGTTAGTGGCATTTGCAACAAATAAAAAGTTAGGCCGGTGCTTTGCCCAACTGGCGCGTCAGGCGCAAGGCCACCACCATCGCCAAGGTGCCAAAAATCACCAAGCCCGCGCCTTGGCCTGCCATTACTTGCACCGGACCGTAATGGGCGCCCCACCAGGCAAATGGAATCGTGCCCAGCGTGGCCCGCGCCCAGTTGAATCCGGTGGACCACAGCGGTCGGCCCAGGTTGTTGAAGGCGGCGTTGGCTACAAACAAAGCGCCGGCAAAGAAGAAGCTGGCGCACACCCAGGAGCAAAACGCATGCACCATGTCGGCGGCCACGCCGTCCAGCGAGAAGGCCCGAATCAGTGGCCCCTGCAGCAACGCCAGCAACAACCACGCAACGCCCACCGCCACCAGCATGAACCACAGGCTGGCGCGCAGCGCTTCGCGCACCCGGTCGAACTGCCGGGCACCCAGGTTTTGCGACAGGATGGGCCCCACCGCGCCGCTCAGTGCATAAATCAGCCCGAAGGCCACGGGTGTCACGCGGTCTATCGTGGCCTGCCCGGCAACCGCACTGGCGCCAAACTGGGCCACGCTGTGTGTGACAAAGGCGGCCCCCACCGGCGTTGCTACATTGGTCAGCACGGCGGGCCCGGCAATGGCGGTGAGCGCGCGAACATCTTCGGCAAAGCGGGCGCGCTCGGTCGCCCCCAGCAGTTTGTGCACCCGCCACACGCCATGTACTCCTAGCGCGACCATGACGCAGCGCGATAAAACCGACACCACGGCGGCACCGTCCAAGCCCATGCCAAATACGAAGATGAAAAGCGGGTCCAGGCTGGCGGTCACGCCCGCAGCGATCAGGGTCACCGTCATGGAGCGCTTGGCATCGCCGACCGAGCGCAACAACCCAGACATCGCCATGCCCAAGCCCACCAGCGGCACGGAGGGCATGGTGATCGTCAGGTAGCGTTGCGCCAGCACCGCCACATCTTCCTGCGCACCCAAGGCACGCAGCAACGGGTGCAAGAACAGCACCGTGCCCACGCCCAAAACGAAGGTGATGGCCACCATCAGCAGCAGACTGTGCGTTGCGAGGCGCCGCGCATCCGATATGCGCCCGGCGCCAATGGCTCGCGCTACGTTGGCGGTAATGCCAATCATCAGACCGATGCAAATGGAGGTGTGAAAAAACGCCACCACGCCGGCAAAGCCAACCGCCGCCGCAATCTGCTTCTCACCCAAAAGCGAGATGTAAAACAGGTTGATCAGATCCACCGCAAACACCGCCACCAGCCCAACGGCCCCGGTTCCCGCCATCACCACCACATGCCTAAGTAGAGAGCCGGTGAGAAAGCGGGCTTGGGGCGGGGTGGCGGGGGGTGACGGTGTGTGGCTCATTGGGGGCGCAGTGTGTCACGGTTTAAGCACTGCGCGGTCGCCCAGAGCGTCTGGGCTTTGTGCTCACCGGTGTGGCCCGGCCGGGACGCCCTGTCCCAGCTAAAGCTACACATTTCAGCGAATGGCCCGTGTTTAGTTCTTCACCAGGTTCAAAAGCCCCAGCGCGAGCGGGACAACATTGGCCGTCACACCCAGTGCCAGGGAGGCGAATGTCAGCTTCATTCCTTGCACCCGCTTTTTCAGATCGCTACCGGATATGGCCGAGGCATGGATAGTGCGCCCAATGACCAGAGTCAGAGTGACACTGACCAGCAGCCACCACGGTGAATGGTTCAGTTCGGCGCAGGCCAACAAGACCAGCGCAAGTGGCACGTACTCGGCAAAGTTTCCGTGGGCACGGATGGCCGCTTCGAGGTCGGGGTATTGCCCGGTTCCCAAGGCCACTTTGTGTTGGCGACGCTTTTTGATGACGGCAAAAGCAAGGCGGATATAGAGCACAGCGAGCACGAGTGCGGTGGTGGCTGCAATGGGGACGAGGAGTGGCATGGGGCGTCGTTTGAAGTTTTAGCAAGGATAGTCGCGCTGCGAAGGCCTGCGCCTCTGAAGGGACACTAGCGCAGCGCCTGCTCCGCCGCCGCCGCCGCGTGCAGGCCGGTGGTGTCAAACAGCGGCACGGTCGCATCGCTGGCGCCCACCAGCAGCGTGATTTCGGTGCAGCCCAGAATGATGCATTCGGCCCCTTGCGCTACCAGCCCGGCCATCACCTTCCGGTAGGCTTCGCGTGAGGGTTCGGTGGTCTGCCCGAGGCACAGCTCTTCAAAAATAATGCGGTGCACCGTGTCCTGGTCTGCGGCATTGGGCACCAGCACCTGCAGCCCGAACTTTTCAGCCAGCCGATCTTTGTAGAAGGCTTGCTCCATGGTGAAGCGGGTGCCGATCAGGCCGACCCGCTGGAAGCCTGCCGCTTGAATCGCTTCAGCGGTTGGGTCGGCCACATGCAGCAGCGGGACGCTGACGGCCGATTCAATGGCCGATGCCACGTTGTGCATGGTGTTGGTACACAGCACCAAAAAGTCGGCACCCGCCGCTTGCAGGGTGCGTGCTGCCCCGGCCAGAATTGCGCCGGCTGCCACCCAGTCACCCGCGCGCTGCAGTGCTGCAATCTCGGCAAAGTCCACGCTCAACAAAATCAGCTTGGCGGAGTGCAGGCCGCCGAGCCGGGCCTTCACCGCTTCGTTGATCTGCCGGTAATAGAGTGCGGTGGACTCCCAGCTCATGCCGCCAATCAGGCCGATGGTTTTCATACGGGTGCGGGGAAGTTTTGTTTGAAGGTAAAGGCCTTGTCGGTGGGGCCCATGGCGCGCAGGGTTTGCAGACGAAGCATGGCTTCGGCCTCATCGGGGCGGTGGCCGGCTGGCACCCACCAGAGCACGGTGTAGGCGTCCTGCATGCGGTCAAACCATTCCTTGCGGCGCTTCATGATTTCCACATGGGCCGACTTGTAGACGTAGTCGCTCAGGGCATCCACGCTGGACCACACCGACATATTTACCAGCGTGCTGTCGCCAAACGGGCGAAACGCGGTTGCGTTGCCCTCGTCACTCTGCAGGCGCCAGACAAAGCCCGGTGCGCTTTCGGCCAGGGCGTTGATGCGGTCCAGGTTGGCCACAAAGCCGGCCATCTCGGGCGCGTCGATAGGGGTGCGCATTTGCGCGATATTGAGTTGGGCGAGTTCGTAGGCTGCCATCGTGTCTCTCTTTGTTGTCATGCCAGTTGTCGGGTCCATTGCTGAAGGTTGTCTGCCGTGGCGGTGGCACCGCCGCAGACGATCACCAGCACTTTATTGAAGGCAGCCAATGCGGGTACGTTGCCATACACCGCTGCCAAGGCCGCGCCGCAAGCGGGCTCCACCAGCAGACGGTGGTC
>CAKZJN010000438.1 GCA_936943465.1 uncultured Rhodoferax sp. | reverse complement strand
GACAACGCGGCGGGCGAAGTCTGTCCGGTGTGGCCCGGCCACCCGGCCACGGCGCATTGGAGCTACCCCGACCCCTCTGCCGGGGACGCCACCGACGCCCAGAAACTCGAAGCCTTCCGCCTCACCATGCTGGCGATCAAGCGTCGCCTGGAACTGTTTTGCGCCCTGCCCGATGACAAGCTGGAGCATGCCCTGCTGCAGTCCAGTGCCCGCCAACTTGCCCACACCTGATTAGCCCCCATGACTGCCAAGACTCTCGTATCTGCCGCACCGGCGGCTCCCGCCCCCATGAGCGTGTTCGAGCGCTACCTCACCGTCTGGGTGTTTCTTTGCATCGTGATCGGTATCGGGCTGGGACAGCTCGCGCCCGATGTGTTTCAGGCAATCGGCCGGATGGAAGTTGCCAAGGTCAACCTGCCAGTGGGCCTGCTGATCTGGGTCATGGTGATTCCGATGCTGATCAAGGTGGACTTCGGCGCCCTGGGCGAGGTGCGCAAGCACATCAAAGGCATTGGCGTGACCTTGCTGGTGAACTGGCTGGTCAAGCCGTTTTCCATGGCTTTTCTGGGCTGGCTGTTTATCCGCCACTGGTTTGCGCCCTTGCTGCCGCCCGACCAGCTCGATAGCTACATCGCCGGCCTGATCCTGCTGGCGGCCGCACCCTGCACGGCCATGGTGTTTGTGTGGAGCCGTCTGACCGGCGGCGATCCGCTGTTTACCCTGTCGCAAGTCGCCCTGAACGACAGCATCATGGTCGTGGCCTTTGCGCCGCTGGTGGGGCTGCTGCTGGGCATTTCGGCCATTACCGTGCCATGGGACACGCTGCTCACCTCGGTGGTGCTGTACATCGTCATCCCCGTGCTGCTGGCGCAGTGGCTGCGTCGCGCGCTGCTGGCTCGGGGCACTGCCGCGCTGGATGCGGCGCTGGCCCGCATCGGCCCCTGGTCAATTGCGGCGCTGCTGCTTACGCTGGTGCTGCTATTTGCCTTTCAGGGCGCAGCGATTCTGCAGCAGCCACTGGTCATCGCGCTGCTGGCGGTACCAATTTTGATTCAGGTGTTCTTCAATTCGGCGCTGGCCTACTGGCTGAACCGGGCGGTCGGCGAAAAGCACAATGTGGCGTGTCCGTCGGCCCTGATCGGTGCTTCCAACTTCTTTGAGCTGGCAGTGGCCGCCGCCATCAGCCTGTTTGGCTTTCACTCGGGTGCGGCGCTGGCAACCGTGGTCGGAGTGTTGATTGAAGTGCCGGTGATGCTGCTGGTGGTCTACATCGTGAACCACAGCAAGGGCTGGTACGAACGCGGGCAGGCCGCATCCGGAGTTTGAACATGGCAGGCATCACGATTTATCACAACCCCGCCTGCGGCACCTCGCGCAACACGCTGGCCATGATCCGCAACAGCGGAGTCGAACCCGAGGTCATTGAGTACCTCAAGACACCACCCGGCAAGCCCACCCTGCAAAAGTTGCTGGCGGCCATGGACATCGGCGTGCGCGAACTGCTGCGCCAGAAGGGCACGCCCTACGAAGAACTCGGCCTGTCCGACCCGCAATGGACCGACGAACAATTGCTTGACTTCATGGTGCAGCATCCGGTGCTGATGAACCGCCCGGTGGTCGTGACGCCGCTGGGCACGCGCCTGTGTCGTCCCAGTGAGCGGGTGCTGGACATTCTTCCCGCCGCCCAGCAAGCGGCCTTCACCAAAGAAGACGGCGAGCGTGTGGTCGACGCCCGAGGCCAGCGCGTCTAACCCACCATGTCCATGCCCGTGGTCGGTCCTGATGTCGCAGAGAACCTGAACCAGAGCTGCTACTGCCGCACGCTCAACGCGGAGAAGCTGCGCCGCGAATTGGAGCGGGAACCCGGCATGCAAGGCGTGATGCAGCACATCACCCAGACCCGGCCGCATCTTTTTTCCGCCACGGCGGTGTTTTTGTCGACGTCCATGCAGCAGCAAATTGCCGCTGCCATCCGGACCATTGAGCAGGTCATTGCCCTACCCGGCTACCAGGCCGCCGCCCTCGCCCGCGCACCGGCCATTGCAGCCCGGCGCACCGGCCCGCATGGCGTTTGCATGGGCTACGACTTTCACCTGACTACCGATGGCCCCCGGCTCATCGAGGTCAACACCAATGCCGGCGGCTTGCTGCTCAACGCCGCACTGGTACGGGCACAGGAAGCCTGTTGCGACTCCATGCGCTTTGCCTTTGCCAGCCAGTTTCAGGCCGGCTCGCTGGAGCCCGCGCTGATCGACATGTTTGTGGCGGAGTGGCAATTGCAGCGTGGCAACGGAAGGCCCGAACGCGTGGCGATTGTGGACAGCGCACCGGACACCCAGTACCTGGCGCCGGAGTTCGACCTCTTCCAGCAACTGTTTGTGCGCCACGGCATTGCGGCATCCGTCGTTGACCCGTCCGCCCTGGAATGGCGCGCGGGCGCGCTCTGGCAGGGCGACTTGCGGGTGGACATGGTCTACAACCGCCTCACCGACTTCTACCTGGAAGAACCGGCCCACCAGGCCATTCGGCAGGCCTACGAAGCCGGTGCCATTGTGCTGACCCCCGACCCCCATGCCCACGCGCTGTACGCCGACAAGCGCAACCTGATTGCCCTCAGCGACGACGCACGCCTGGCCGAGTGGGGTCTTGGCGCTACCGATCGCGCACGGCTCCAGTCTGTCGTGCCCGCTACCGAGCTGGTGGAAGCCAGCCACGCGGACGCCTTGTGGGCCCGGCGCAAAGGCCTCTTTTTCAAGCCTGTAGCAGGGTTCGGCGCCCGCGCGACCTACCGGGGCGACAAACTGACCCGGCGCGTTTGGGCAGACATCCTGGCGGGTGACTATGTGGCGCAGGCACTGGTCCCGCCCAGCGCACGCATGGTGGAGCTGGACGGCGCCCTGAGCGACCTGAAGTTTGATGTGCGGGCCTACACCTATGACGGCCACATCCAGTTGCTGGCCGCGCGCATGTACAGCGGGCAGACTACCAACTTCCGCACCGAAGGCGGCGGCTTTGCACCGGTCATCGTGGTGCCGTCGTCCGAAAACTAGCGCCTGCGCGGAAACCTGGCCCTGCGGCACCTCGCGGCGCCAAATGGCCTCAATTGCCTGCGTTTTCCACCGCTCAATGGATTCTGAAGTGCCATAAGTTCGGGCACAATAAATTAGAAAATAAAACGTGGAGATTGCCATGCGCATGAATTTGCCGGTGACCCAGCACGAGCTGGACTACCCAGCCGAGCACATGCTGGTGTCCGTGACCGACACCAAGGGCTACATCACCCATTGCAACCGCGCATTCGTCGCCGTCAGCGGCTATACCTCTGAAGAGCTCATCGGCCAAAACCACAACCTGATTCGCCATCCCGATATGCCGGCGGCAGGCTTCAAAGACCTCTGGAGCACCATCGGACGCGGCAAGCCCTGGACCGGGTTGGTCAAAAACCGCGCCAAGAATGGCGACCATTACTGGGTCATTGCCAATGTCACGCCGATCATGGACGGCAAGAAACCCAAGGCCTACCTGTCGGTGCGTACCAAGCCCACCCGTGCCCAGATTGAGGCGACCGATGCGCTGTACAAAACCATCAACGCCACGCCCGACCTGTCCACCTTGCCCGTTTACCTCAAAGAAGGCGTGCTCTACAAGAAGGGGCTGGCCGGCATTCCGGGGCACATTGCGAACCTGTCCATCACCATGCGCCTGGGTCTTGCACTGGGCCTCATGACAGCTTTTGGGGCACTGCCTGCCTTGCTGCCACTGGAAGGCAACGCCGCGCTGCTGGCACATCTGGGCGCGCTAACGGTGGGCGCTCTGGGGGTCATGGGCTGGTTTCACCAGCGCTTTTCCATGGCCTTTTCGGAGGCACAGCGCTTTGCCAATGACCTGGCGGGCTGCAACCTGACCAC
>CAKZJN010000437.1 GCA_936943465.1 uncultured Rhodoferax sp. | reverse complement strand
GAGTTGTACAAGGCCACCGCCGAGGCCCGCCCCTTGAAGATCATGCAAAACGATGTGCGGGCGATCCAGTTGGGCAAGGCCGCGCTGTACGCCGGCGTGCGCTTGCTGATGGAGCGGCTCAATATTGAAACCGTGGACCGCATCCGTCTGGCCGGCGCCTTTGGCAGCCATATCGACGTGAAATACGCCATGGTGCTGGGCATGATTCCCGATTGCAGGCTCGAAGGCGTTTCGTCGGCGGGTAACGCAGCCGGAACCGGCGCCCGCATTGCGCTGCTGGACCAGCGCTCGCGCAAAGACATTGAAGACCTGGTGCGCCGGGTCGAAAAGATCGAGACCGCCGTGGAGCCCCGCTTCCAGGAGTTCTTTGTGGAGGCCATGGCCATTCCGCACCTCACGGCCCCCTTTGAAGAATTGCGCAAGGCGGTTACGCTGCCAGCGCGTACCATGTCCAGCACCGAACCCAACCAACGGGGGCGCAGACCCTCGCGGCGCGACCCCAGGCCTGCATAAGGGCTGGAGACTTTTCGGCAACCGCGTTAGTTTTATTTTTACAGGAGCTCCTATATGAAGATGAAAGTACTTGCACTCGCAGCCGTAGCCGCCTTGAGCGCACAAACCGTATTGGCCGATGACGCCATGTGCAAGACCGTGCGTTTTGCCGATGTGGGCTGGAGCGACATTGCCGCCACCACCGGCTTGGCATCCGTGGTGCTCGAAGGCCTTGGCTACAAGCCCACTGTCACCATCGCGTCCATCCCAATCGCTTTTGCCGGCATGAAGAAAAAGCAGCTCGACGTATTCCTGGGCTACTGGAACCCCTCCATGACGCCGCAGATCGAGCCCTTCGTGAAGGACGGCAGCATCAAAGTGCTGGAAACGCCCAACCTGACCGGTGCCAAATACACGCTGGCCGTTCCCACCTACCTGTACGACAAGGGCCTGAAGACCTTCGCCGACATCGCCAAGTTTGAAAAAGACCTGGGCGGCAAGATTTACGGCATTGAACCCGGCAACGACGGCAATGCCCTGATCGCCGGCATGATCAAGGAAAACAAGTTCGGCCTGAAGAGCTTCAAGATGGTTGAGTCGTCCGAAGCCGGCATGCTGATCGAAGCGCAGCGCGCCATCAAGGACCAGAAGGCCATCGTGTTCCTGGGCTGGGAACCCCACCCCATGAACGTGCAGATGAAGATGAGCTACCTGCAGGGCGGCGACGACGTGTTCGGCCCCAACCTGGGTGAAGCCAAGGTCTACACCGCCGTGCCTACTGCGTACGAAAAGCGTTGCCCCAACGTCTACAAGTTCCTGACCAACCTGCAATTCACGCTGGGCATGGAGAACGAAGTCATGGGCCCGATCCTCAAGAAGGTCAAGCCCAACAAGGCTGCCAAGGACTACCTGGTGAAGAACCCCGGCACCGTGGACAAATGGCTGGCCGGCGTGACCACCCTGGACGGCAAGGACGGTGTTGCAGCAGTGAAGGCCGCTTTGAAGTAAGCCTTCCGCGCAGCACAAGCGCACACTCCGACCCGGCTCTGCTGTGTCGGAGTTTTTTCATGGGGGGTTTGCAGCGCCCCCGGCAAGGATGCATATGAGCGAATTCACGATTTTCAGTTTCGTTAACGGCCAGCACCTCAAAGGGGGCGGCGAGGCGTTTGACAGCGTCAACCCCGCCACCGGCCAGGCATTTGCCACCGTGCACGACGCCAGTCAGGCCGATGTGGACATGGCCGTGGAAGCGGCGCAAAAGGGCTTTGCGGTCTGGTCCGCTATGACTGCTGCCGAGCGCGGGCGCATCCTGCGCCGTGCCGCCGACATCCTGCGCAGCCGCAACGAAGAACTGGCCGCCCTGGAAGTGCAGGACTGCGGCAAGCCGATCCAGGAAGCGCTGATGGTGGACGTGATGAGCGGCGCCGACTGCATCGAATACTTTGCCGGTGCGGCGGCCACGCTGACCGGCCAGCAATACCCGCTGAAGAACGCCTTCGCCTACACCCGCAAGGAACCGCTGGGCGTGTGCGTGGGCATTGGCGCGTGGAACTACCCGATTCAAATTGCCTGCTGGAAGTCCGCCCCCGCGCTGGCCGCCGGCAACGCGATGATTTTCAAGCCGTCTGAATTGACCCCCGCCACCGCCGTGAAGCTGGCCGAGGTCTACCTGGAAGCCGGGGTGCCACCCGGCGTCTTCAATGTGCTGCAGGGACGCGGTGCCACCGGCGCCATGCTGGCGGCGCACGAAGGCGTGGCCAAGGTGTCGGTCACCGGCTCGGTGCCCACCGGCAAAAAGGTGATGCAAACCGCCGCCGGCACCTTGAAGCGCGTGACGATGGAACTCGGCGGCAAATCGCCGCTGCTGGTGTTTGACGACGCCAACCTGGAGCAGGCCGTGGCCGCCGCCATGATGGGCAACTTCTACACGCAGGGCGAGGTCTGCACCAACTGCACCCGCGTCTTCGTACAGCGCGGCATTGCCGACAAGTTCCTGGCCCGCCTGAAGGAGCGCACCGCCTTGCTGCGCGTGGGCGACCCGACCCACCCCGAAACCGAAATCGGCGCCCTGATTTCCGAAGCCCACACCGCCAAGGTCATGGCCTACATTGCCAGCGGTCTGCGCGAGGGCGCCACGCTGGTGACCGGCGGCAAGCTGGCGCAAGTGCCCGGCCAGTCCAGCAACTTCGTCGAGCCCACCATCTTTGCCGACTGCACGGATGACATGCGCATCGTGCGCGAGGAAATTTTTGGTCCGGTGCTGTCGATGCTGACCTTCGACACCGAAGCGGAAGCCGTGGCCCGCGCCAACAACACCCGTTTCGGACTGGCCGCCGGTGTCTTCAGCACCGATGTGCAGCGCGCCCACCGCGTGGCCGGTCAGATCAAGGCCGGCATCTGCTGGATCAACAACTACAACATCACGCCCATCGAGATGCCGTTTGGCGGGGTCGGCGAGTCAGGCATCGGTTCTGAGAATTCCATGGCTGCGCTCGACCACTACACCCAGCTCAAGACGGTGTATGTCGAAATGGGCGAGGTCTGGACGGGATACCGTTAAGCCGTCCTTCTCGATTCAGGTCACCATGGTGCGCCTTCAAAGTCCAAGTCACTTCGAGACACAGGCCGACGTGGCACTCCGTTTCGTCCGTGTCCCCCGCCCGCAAGCGGGCTCCTCCTTTACCTACCGAAACGGAGCGCCACGCCGTCCTGTGTCCGCCAAGTTGGTTGAAGGGCTTGGGGGCGAATGCAACGGGTTTTCTCCTGACGCAAACCAACCGCGCTGGCTGCCAGTGACATCGGGGTGGATGCCGCAGCGAAATAAAGGAGGAGGCCGAAGGCCGGGGGACATTCGCGGAGGTATCTACCCCGGTGGCACAGGCGTACACACGCAACCTGGCATTCGATAGCAAGCAGACCATAGACTTCACCGCACAAGACTCAGCAATGCAAACAGAATACGACTACATCATCATCGGCGCCGGCTCCGCTGGCAGCACACTGGCCTACCGCCTGGGCGAGGACCTGAATACCAAAATCCTGGTGATCGAGGCCGGGCCGATGGACCACAACCTGTTTATCCACATGCCCAGCGGCTTTGCATATCCGATGGCCAACCCGCGCTACACCTGGATGTACGAGTCCGAGCCCGAACCGGGCATGGACAACCGCCGCATCCACTGCCCGCGTGGCAAGACCATTGGCGGCTCCAGCAGCATCAACGGCATGGTCTACATCCGTGGGAATGCCGAGGATTACAACGGCTGGGCTGAAAAGTACGGCCTGAGCGACTGGAGCTATGCCCACTGTCTGCCTTACTTCCGCAAGTCCGAAACACGCGAGCAAGGCGGGGACGATTACCGTGGCGCGGAAGGCCCGCTGCACGTGCACACGGGCGACTGCACCAACCCGCTGTA
>CAKZJN010000436.1 GCA_936943465.1 uncultured Rhodoferax sp. | reverse complement strand
GCCCCACCATCGACCAGGGACTGGGTAACCGAAATCAGGGCAATGCCGTCGGCAATGCAATGGTGAATGCGAACGACCAGCGCCGTGCCGCCCTTGTAGTTTTCTACCAGGTGGAACTGCCACAGCGGGTAGTTGCGGTCCAGCGGCAGCATGCACAGCTCCGCGATGCGGTTCTGCAGCGCCTGCTGTTGAGCGGCCCTGCTGGTTTTGGGCAACTTTTCCACCACCAGGTGGTTGGCGATAGCGAAGTCAGGATCGGTCACCCAACTGGCACCTGCCGCGTCTTCCACCACGCGCTGCGTAAAACGCGGGTAAAGCGTCAGCCGCTCTTGCAAGCGTTGCGCCATATCGGCATACGACACGCCGGGCTTGATCACCCAGACCCCCACAATCATCATCAGGTTATGCGCCGAATCCATGCGCAGCCAGGCGGTGTCGACCTTGCTCATGCGTTCACCGTGCAGGCCGAGCGGGCCGCTTAGTGCGCCTACAACCTGCTGACCGGCCTTTTTTGCTATTTTTTTCGGACTAACGCGGGTGACCATGGTGTCTCCTGAAACTTATTGCTGTCTTTGCACGGACCTTGCTTGGCAATGGATTGGGCGAGTCACCTCATTCTGCAAGTCCAGCGCAACGTAAGATACAGGGCAAACACCCGCTTGTGTGGTGATCCCACCTTAGTTAACCGATTTCAACTTTTCAACGGAGAAAACCATGGCTGACTTGAAAGCCCAATTCGAAGCCGCAGTGGCAGCATCCAAAGCCCTGAGCGAACGCCCGGATAACGGCACCCTGCTCAGAATTTATGGCCTCTACAAGCAGGCCACGGCCGGCGACAACACGGACAAGAAGCCCGGCTTTAGCGACATGGTGGGCCGCGCCAAATGGGAAGCATGGAATGCCGTCAAGGGCGCTTCCAGCGACGAGGCCATGCAGCAATACATCGACCTGATTGAGTCCCTGAACTAGCCACACGTCAGGTCCTGTGCCTGACCCTCCGCTCACTTAGCGCCCCGACCGGGCGCTATTTTTTTGCCGCTGACTTTTTGGCGGCCGCCTTGGGGGCCAGCAGTGTGTCCAGGTTTTTCACAATCTCGGCTTCAATCTTGTCCTTGAAGGCACCCAACAGGAAGCCCAGCTTGGCGTTCAACTCAAAGCCGTCTTTGGTCACGGCCAGCGTGCCATGTACCCCGCTGCGGGTAAAGGTCACGGTGTCCAAGGCACGCCCTTCTTCGTAGGTGCATTCCATAGCGAAATCCTGTTCGGCCTGCTCGGCCCAGGCATAGGCCACTTTGCGCGCTGCAGCAAAACCCAGACTATGGGCGCGATTTATGTGAAGATCAGCCACCAATCTCCTCCTTTTAAGGTGCCATGTACAAATTCAAATCCCGCGCCGCCGGCGACCTCATCATGCTGGAGCCCAATGGACGCCAGATTCTGACGATTCTGGGTCGCACCGATGCGGCATCGCAAACGCAAGGAATTTTGCTGCCCGAGCATATGCCAGAAGCGATCCACCAACTCGAAGCCGCCATTCAGGCGGACGAGGCGCACCGGGCCCAGATGATTCAGGAGGCGTTGGACCAAGGTGATCCGCCGCCCCGTTTTGAAGGCGTGTCCCTGCGCCAGCGCGCGGTGCCCTTTATTGAAATGATCCGGCGCTGCCACAAGGCTGAGAAAGAGATTGTCTGGGGGGTTTGAAGCGCCCCCCGCGCGAAGACCCGGCTACTTGTAGCTACGGATATCGTCAATCACCTTGCCGTCGTTGGGCAGTGAGCCCGGGCTCAACACCTCTACCGTGCCGCGCAGTTTGGTGACGTCACGAATGGCCTCGCCAATGCGCGTGGCCAAGGTGTCATCGGATTGCGCTGCCTCGACCTTGAGCGTCATCACGTCGTTGGCCATTTCGCCGCTCACCACCAAGCGAGCACGTTGCAGGCCAGGGAAGCGTTTGACCACTTCATCGACTTGTTTGGGATGCACGAACATGCCGCGAATTTTGGTGGTCTGGTCCGCGCGGCCCATCCAGCCCTTGATGCGGGTGTTGGTGCGGCCGGTAGGGCACGGACCGGGCAACACCGCCGACAGGTCGCCGGTGCCAAAACGGATCAGCGGGTAATCAGGGTTCAGCGTGGTCACCACCAATTCACCCACTTCGCCCTCGGCGACAGGATCACCCGTGCCGGGACGCACGATTTCAACGATTACGCCCTCGTCCAGCACCAGGCCTTCTCGGGCCGGCGTTTCATAGGCGATCAAACCCAAGTCTGCCGTGGCATAGCACTGGTAACCGGCTACACCGTGTGCGGTAAACCAGTCGCGCAACGAGGGCGGGTAGGCCTCACCGCCAAACATGGCCTTCTTCACGCTGGGCAGCGCCACGCCCATCTCCAGGGCTTTCTCCAGAATGATCTTCAGGAAACTGGGCGTACCGATATAGCCTGCTGGCTGCAGTTCGGCCATTGCCTGCACCTGCTGCTCGGTTTGACCGGTGCCGCCCGGAAACACGCTGCAGCCCATGGCATGGGCACCGGTTTCCATCATCGAGCCGGCGGGTACAAAGTGGTAACTGAACGAGTTGTGAATCAACTCACCCGGCCGGAAGCCCGCCGCATAAATCGCCCGCGCCATGCGCCAGTAGTCCTTGCCGGTACCTTCGGGTTCATAAATCGGGCCCGGGCTGGCAAACACGCGCGGCATCGCGCCACCGAAACCGATCGCGCTAAAGCCACCAAACACATTGCCACCGGCGGCACGCGCAGCCTGCTGACGTTCTTGCAACTCGGACTTGCGGATGACGGGAAGCTTGGCCAACGCAGCACGCGTGGTCACACTGGCCGGATCTACGTCAGCCAGCAACGCCGCGAACGCGGGTGAAGATTTCTTGGCATGAGCAATTTGCGCCGGCAACGCAGCCAGCAAAGCCGACTCGCGTTCAGCAGGCGTACGAATCTCCAGCGCATCAAAGGTTTGACTCATTCCCAATATCTCCTAATTCAGTCATTACGGCGGCTCCCGCTTAGGTGCTGAGCGGCCTGCCCCTCCCAAGAACACCGTGGAACCGGCTTAGCCGGGCCGCCGGTGTTGCCCCCTGCAAGGGGGAAAGCGGCCACACGCAGTGGGCAAGCCGGGGGGTGTGCTTAGGCCAACCAGCGCTTGCGACGCTTGTAGCTCTTCACATCCTTGAAGCTCTTGCGTTCACCGCCGCCCACGCCCAGGTAAAACTCTTTCACGTCTTCGTTGGTGCGCAGGTCTTCGGCGGCGCCGTCCATCACCACGCGGCCGGATTCCATGATGTAGCCGTAGTCGGCGTACTTCAGCGCCATGTTGGTGTTTTGCTCCGCCAGCAGGAAGGTGACCTTTTCCTTGGCATTGAGGTCTTTCACGATCTCAAACACTTCTTCCACAATCTGTGGCGCCAGACCCATGGAGGGCTCGTCCAGCAGCACCATATTCGGATTGGCCATGATGGCGCGGCCAATGGCGCACATCTGCTGTTCGCCGCCGGAGGTGTAGGCGGCCTGGCTGGTGCGGCGCGTCTTGAGGCGGGGGAAGTAGTTGTAAACCTTCTCCAGATTGGCCGCGATTTCGGCCTTGCTCTTGCGGGTGTAGCCGCCGGTGAGCAGGTTTTCTTCGATCGTCAGGTGGGCAAAACAGTGACGGCCTTCCATCACCTGCACCACGCCGCGCTTGACCAGATCGGCCGGCGACAGGTTTTCGATACGCTCGCCGCGGAACTCAATGGAGCCCTTGGTCACTTCGCCGCGCTCGCCTGCCAGCAGGTTCGAAACCGCGCGCAGCGTCGTGGTTTTGCCAGCGCCATTGCCACCCAGAATGGCCACAATGCCGCCCTCGGGCACCTGCAGGGACACACCCTTGAGCACCAGGATCACGTGGTTGTAAATGACCTCAATGCCATTGACGTTCAGAACGATGTTTTTGGATTCACTCATAGCAAACTTTCCATAGAGACCAATTGAAAGACCCTCCGTGAGACTCTTTCAATTGGTGGCCCCAAAGGACCACCAAAGAACATTCCCCGAAAGCAGTGGCAAGCGAAGCAAGCCACCCCTTCCAGAGCACCGCAGAACCGGCTTTGCCGGGCTGCAGGTGCTGCCCCCTGCAAGGGGGGAACAGGCTACACGCAGTGAGCCTGGACGGGGGTGAACATCAAGACTGGCAATCAGCCGGTGTACGCGGAGTCAGCTTCTTGTCGGCAGCGTATTTGGCGGCAGTGTTCTTGACCAGTGGCTTCAGAATCTGCTCGTCGGCTTGCAGCCAGTCGGAAGTGAACTTCCATGCCTTGCCATCCCAGGTGTGGATACGGGCCCAGTTGGCACCCATGTGGTCCATGCAGGAAGTGCTGACCGGACGCATCACACCGGCAAAGCCGAGTGCATCGAGCTTGGGCTGAGTCAGGTTCAGGTTTTCCAGGCCCCAACGGACTTGTTCGCCGGTCATGACCTTGCCCTTGCCAAAACGCTCTTGGGCAGCGCGGATACCTTCGATGCCCAGCATGGCGCTCATCGCACCGCGCATGTACAGCACCTGGCCCACTTCTTCCTTAGGTCCGGTTCCCTGGCCCTTGCCGTGAATGGTGGACAGCACATCTTTCACCAGCTTGGACTGGGGTTCTGCACCGTG
>CAKZJN010000435.1 GCA_936943465.1 uncultured Rhodoferax sp. | reverse complement strand
GCTTCAACCGCGTTGAGGTTGCCGAAAAACAGGCTTTCATCAATGCGCAGCAGCAGCACGCCGGGGATGGTCTCCACCCCATGCCGCTCCACGTTGCGGAAGTGCTCGGTCCCGGCAATGCGCCCGATCACGGCGATATGCGGCGTGCTGGCCCGCACCAGCAAAGTCACCAGCGACAGCAAAATGCCGGCCGCAATGCCCCGCTCCAAACCCAACAACAAGACGCCGGCAGCCGTGCCCAGCAGCGCATAGGCGTCGGCGCGGTCATAGGCCCAGGCTTGGCGCAGCGCCTTCACGTCAATCATGCTGATGGCTGCGACCACAATGCTGGCGGCCAACACCGCCAAAGGCAGGCGGGCCACCCAGTGCGTGCCGGCCAACACGACACACAACATGGTGGCGGCCGCCGCCATGCTGGCCATTGGCGTTCGGGCACCGGCTGCCACATTGATGGCCGAGCGCGATAAGCCCCCGCCCACCGGCATGCCGCTGGAAAACGCCGACACCACGTTGGCAGCCCCCAAGCCCACCAGTTCGCGGTTGGCATCCAGGCGCTGCCGCCGCCTGGCCGCCAACGCCTGCCCCATGGTGATGTTCTGGACGGTGCCAATAAAGGCAATCACCAACGCTGGCGTGGCCAGTTGCCGCAGGGCTTCCAGATCGGGCACAAAAAGGTTTACGCCGCCAATTCCCTCGGGCACGGCACCCACCACCGCGACCTGGTAGCGCGTGTCCAGGTCACCCGCCAGTAACACCAGACTCGCTACACCCAGCACCACCAGCGGCATGACCCGCACCCAGACTTCGGCGGTCTTCTTGCGCATTCCCGCGCGCACGGCCAGATCCGTGAGCGCGTAGCGCGAAGCCAGCAGCCATACCAGAGCCCCGGCCGCCATTGCCGCGGTGACTTGGTTGGTCTGGCCCACATGGGCCAGCACCGACAGCAGGGTTTGCCAACTGTTGCTGCCTTGGGCCGGCACGCCCAACAGAAATTTCAGCTGGCTGATGATGATGAGCACCGCCGAGCCCGAGATAAAGCCGCTCACCACCGGGCGGCTCAAAAGCTGCGACAAAAATCCCAGACGCAGCAGCCCGAACGCCAAGGTGAGCAGGCCCGAGCACAGCGCCAACCCGCCTGCCAGGGCGATGTACTGCGCACTGCCGGGCTCGGCCAGCGGGCTCAACACCGAAAAAGTCATGATCGCGGTAATGGCCACCGGCCCTACGGCTTGCAGCATGCTGCTGCCAAACCATGCATACACCGCTACCGGAAGAATGCTGGCAACCAGCCCCGCCTGCGCCGGCAGTCCGGCCAGCAAGGCATAGGCCAGGCTTTGGGGGATCACCAGAATGGCCACAATGACACCCGCCAACGCATCGCTGGACAGGTCGTCACGCCGGTAATGGGCAAGCCAGAAAGGTAGCAAGGTGGGGCGGGGAGGTTGGTTTCGCGGGAGGTTAGCATACCCCCCTCACAGAATGAATTTCGCGATGACTGCCACGCCCCCGACCGCAAACTCTCCCTCTGCAACGCCCCGGCTTTTCGTTGGAATGGTTGCTGCGGCCATCGCGCTGGCGCTGATTCCCACCCTGTGGAGCGCCCTGGACTTGCGGCTGGCAGTGCTATTTGCCGGGCCCGATGCGCCGATCCCCGCCGTGCGTTGGTGGTGGGTGAAGTGGATCAACGACTATGTGCCCACCGTCTTCCGTTTCTTTCTATTGCTGGCTTTTTTGGGCTGGCTGGCCACACGGCTGCGCCCGCGCTGGCAGGCCTGGGGCCTGCCGCTGGCTTTTGTATTTGTGGCCGGCGTTCTGGGGCCCGGCGCGGTGGTGAACTGGGGTTTCAAGGAAAACTGGCAGCGGGCGCGGCCCTACCAGGTGCAGGAATTGGGGGGTACCCAGCAATTCACCCGCGCCACCGTGATGACCGACCAGTGCAACAACAACTGCTCGTTTGTCAGCGGCCATGTGTCCTGCGGTGTGTTTCTGATTTCCATCGGCCTGGTGCACCGCAGACGCCAGCGCACCTGGGCGGCGGTGGGTGTGGCTTCGGGCCTGCTCATTGGGTTTGCGCGCATGGCCGACGTGGCGCACTGGTTTAGCGATGTGCTGTGGGCGTTTCCCATTACCCTGGGCACCAGTTGGCTGGTGTGGAAGGGCCTGTTGTTGCTTCAGGCCAGGCCTTCGCGCACGGTCGGGTAACGCAGGCGCAAGCCCAGTTCGGTCTTCATACGCCGGTTGTCCAGCCGGCGCGATTCGCTCATAAAGCTCAGCACCATGGCGGATAGCTGGCTGCGCGCGCCGTCGCGCCCCACACGGGGCGGACGCGGCAACTGGTACAGGTCGGCAGCCAGGTCGAAGTAGTCACCCATCTTCAATTCGGTGTCATCACTCACGTGGTACACCCGCTGCGGCCGGCCCTTCCAGAGCGCAGCCACGCAGGCGCGCGCCAGATCGTCGGAGTGAATATGGTTGGTGAACACATCGTCCTCCGGGCGCAGCACCGGCGTGCCCTTTTGCAGGCGCTCACGCGGCGTACCGCCGTCGCGGTCGGGCGCGTAAATGCCGGGGATGCGCAAAATCTGCGCCCTGCCTCCGCTGGAGCGCCCCCAAAAACGCACCTGCGCTTCGGCCTGGACACGGCGCACGGCCCGCGCCGTGGCCGGGGCCACCGTGCGGGTTTCGTCAATCCAGTCCCCGTCACAGTCACCGTAAACGCCGCTGGTGGAGCCATAGACCAGTTGGGTTGGGTTACTGCGCCGGCGCAACACCCGCAACAAGGCACTGCTGCGCGGGTCACCCCAGCCCTCGGACGGCGGCGGTGCCAGATAAATCACCCGCTGGGCCAGACCGGCCAGACGGGACAGCGTGGCGGCGCGATCCAGGTTGCCCTGCAGCGGTACCAAACCCATTGAGCGCAAAGCGCCGGTGCGCTCCGGCGACGAAGTCAGGGCCATGACGCGGGTGTTCGCGGTGAGTTGCCGGGCGGCGCGCAAGCCGATGTCGCCACACCCCACAATCAGGACGCGTTGTCGGCGAAAGCGCGCGGGCAACGCACCAAGAGGGCTTTGGTTTGAAGGCACAATTCGGGGCTGCAAAAATGAAACAGCGCACAGGATACCCAAAAAGATGACCACTCTCGGTGCCTCCACATCCCCCTTCGCAGTCACCGTTCAGCCCAGCGGTCGCAGCTTTACCGTGCCCGCTGGCGACACAGTGCTGGCAGCCGGCATCAGCCAGGGCATTGGCCTGCCCTACGGCTGCAAAGATGGTGCCTGCGGCAGTTGCAAATGCAAGATGGTCTCGGGCCAGGTGGAACACCGCGCCCACCAGGAAAAAGCCCTGACCGCCGACGAAGCCGCTGCCGGTTTTATCCTGACCTGCTGCGCCATGCCGCAAACCGATCTGGTGCTGGAGTCACGCCAGGTGACCGAGGCCGGCGCCTTGCCCATCAAGAAAATGCCTACGCGCGTCAGCAGCCTGGAGAAAAAGTCGGCTGATGTCGTGGTCATGAAACTGCAACTCCCGGCCAATGACACGTTTTTGTACCGGGCCGGGCAGTACATCGAATTCATGTTGCGCGACGGTGCCCGCCGCAGCTATTCCATGGCCAGTGCGCCCGTCGAAGGCAGCCCGCTGGAATTGCATATCCGGCACATGCCGGGGGGCAAGTTCACCGATCTGGTGTTTGGCTCCATGAAGGAAAAAGACATCCTGCGCATAGAAGGACCGTTTGGTTCCTTCTTCCTGCGTGAGGACTCCGAGGCACCCATCATCTTGCTGGCGTCCGGCACCGGGCTGGCCCCCATCAAGGCCTTGCTCGAATACCTGCAACACAAGGGCATCACGCGCAAGGCGACCCTGTATTGGGGCGGCCGCCGGCCCGCAGACCTGTACCTGAACGACTGGGTGATGGCGTTTGCCGAGGCCAACCCGTGGCTGAGCTATGTGCCGGTGGTATCCGACGCCCTGCCGGAAGACGGCTGGAGTGGCCGCACCGGCTTTGTGCACCGCGCTGTACTGCAGGACTTTGCCGATCTGTCGGGCCACCAGGTCTATGCCTGTGGCGCACCGATCGTGGTGGACTCGGCCAAGAAAGACTTTTGCGCGCAGGCCGGCCTGCCCGAAGAGCAGTTTTTTGCCGATGCGTTTACGTCCGAAGCGGACAAGGCCCACAGCGCCTGAGGCACAGGCAGCCGTAGGTCAGGCGGACTTGGGTTTCCATTCGCTGAACACCACGGCAAACACCACCACGGCAGCACCTATGGCCGCGCGCAGGCTTAAGCCTTCATGCAGCCAGACCCACGCAAACAGCGCGGCAAACACCGGCTCCATGGCGTAAATCAGGGCCGCCTTGTCGGCCGACACATGGCGCTGCGCCAGCGCCTGCAAAAACAGCATGCCGGCGGTGGCCACCAGCCCCAAGTAAGCCAGGCCCCAGAAAATTTCTGCACTGACTCGACTGGCAAGCGTGCTCAGCTTGTCGGTGCCCTGTGCATCCAGCAGCATCCACAGGCATCCCAAAACTGCCATCCAGATAATCTGGGTGGCGGCCAGCGTGCGTGCCTCATGGCGACCGGCCCGCGCCGACAGCAGGATGACGTACAGCGCATAACCGGCTGCGCCCAGCACGGTGGATGCATCGGCCACCCAATCCGCGCCTCCGTCCCACGACATCAGACCGATGCCAAAACAGGCCAGCACCGCAGCCAGCACCACCCGCCCCTGCAAGGCATTGCCAAATGCCATGCCCAACAACGGCACCATCAGCACATTCAGGCTGGTGAGAAAAGCGCTGCGGTTGCTGGAAATAAACTGCAGCCCATAGGCCTGCGCCACATACGAAAACAGCACCAGGGCACCCAGCACGGCACCGTCTTTCCAGGCCTGGCGCGGAGCCCGCAGCGCCCAGGGCAGCATGCACACGGCGGCCAGTGCAAAGCGCAGGGCCGATGTCTCGATGCCACTGAGTTGCGCGGTCGCGATCTTGAGCACCGGGAACGTGGCGCCCCAGACCACGGTGACAAACAGCAAGGAAAGAACGTGAATATTCATGGCTAAAAATACAAAAGCCACACA
>CAKZJN010000434.1 GCA_936943465.1 uncultured Rhodoferax sp. | reverse complement strand
GACTAGCCGCCGCTTTCCAGGGTGAAGGCGGCGTGCTGGTCCTGCCCGAGGGCCTTGACCAGTTGCGGCATGGCGTCTTTGAGCAGGGCCTTGAGGGTGTGCGGCGGGTTGATCAGGAACATGCCACTGGCTGGCAGGCCGGGGCGCACCACTTCGCCTTCCGCGTCCTGGGTCAGCTTGCTGTTCTTGACCGTTAGCGTGACGCCCAGCCAACTCTTGCCCGACTTGGTGGCCAGGGTTTTGAGCTTTTTCGGCACGTCATGCGCTTCCGGGCGCGGAATGATCGGGTACCACACCGCGTAGGTTCCGGTGCTGAAGCGCTGCATGGCGTCGACCACCATGGCTTGCACCCGCGCGTAATCGTTCTTTACTTCGTAGCTCGGGTCGCACAGCACCAGGGCGCGGCGCGAGGGCGGGGGCAAGAACTTTTTGAGTCCTTCAAAGCCGTCTTCCCGCAGTATGGTGACCTGGCGACCGGCCTCCAACTGGGCGATATTGGCGGTGAGCGTCTTGGTATCGGTCGGGTGCAGTTCGTACAGCTTGAGCTTGTCGCGGCCGTGCAACAGGCTCTGGATGATGAAGGGCGAGCCCGGGTACACGCTCCAGGTGCCGCCCGCATTGAAGCCTGCCACCATTTCGATGTAGTCCTGAATGGCGGGTGCAAAACCCTGCTCCGGCTTGCTGGCGACCAGCTTCAAAAAGCCTTCGGAGGCTTCTTCACTCGTCTTGGCGTAGTCGCCGTCGAGGCGGTACAAGCCGGCACCGGCGTGGGTGTCAAACACGTTGAGCGCCGTGTCTTTTTGGGTCATGTAGCGCATGACAGCCAGCAAAACGATGTGCTTGAGCACATCGGCGTGGTTGCCTGCGTGGAAGGCGTGGCGGTAACTGAACATGGCTGGATGGTAACCCTTTCACTCAGAAAGTTCCCCAAAACCTGATCAACTTTCATATAATAGCGGGCTTCGCAGCGAATTTGTGGTTCCGCGGCGAAGCTGCAAAAGCCCCGCGCCGCTGCAAATCCCACCTAAGAGATTCCCCGCCCGAGGCGCAAGCCGAGAGTACAAGAAGGAACACCGACCGTGGAAAAGAACCCGCCAAACCAACTCCATTAGGAATTTCTCATGTCTACTTTCAGCGCAAAACCCGCTGAGGTCGTGCACGAGTGGTTTGTGATTGACGCGACCGACAAGGTCCTCGGACGAGTAGCCAGCGAAGTTGCTCTCCGTTTGCGCGGCAAACACAAGGCCATTTACACGCCTCACGTCGATACCGGTGACTTCATCGTCATCATCAACGCAGCCCAGCTGCGCGTCACAGGTGCCAAGTCCCTGGACAAGGTGTACTACCGTCACTCGGGCTATCCCGGCGGTATCACAGCCACCAACTTCCGCGACATGCAAGCCAAGCACCCCGGCCGCGCTTTGGAAAAAGCCGTCAAGGGCATGCTGCCCAAGGGTCCCCTGGGCTACGCCATGATCAAGAAGCTCAAGGTGTACGGCGGTGCTGAGCACCCCCACACTGCCCAGCAACCCAAAGTGTTGGAAATCTAAGGAGCTCTAGATGATTGGTGAATGGAACAATGGCACCGGCCGTCGCAAATCCAGCGTCGCCCGCGTGTTTCTGAAAAAAGGCTCTGGCAAGATCACCGTGAATGGCAAGGACATCGAAGCTTTCTTCGGTCGTCAAACGTCCATCATGATCTGCAAGCAACCCCTGCTGTTGACAAACCACGGCGAGTCCTTTGACATCATGGTCAATGTGGCTGGCGGCGGCGAATCCGGCCAGGCTGGCGCTACCCGCCACGGCATTACCCGCGCTCTGATCGATTACGACGCAAGCCTCAAGTCCGTCTTGAGCCAGGCTGGCTTCGTGACCCGTGACGCCCGCGAAGTGGAACGTAAGAAGGTCGGCTTCCACGGCGCCCGTCGTCGTAAGCAGTTCTCCAAGCGCTAAGCTTTACGCTTGCCACTGGCAAATTGCCAAAAGCCGCTGGAATGCAAATTCCAGCGGCTTTTTTCATGCTGCCTGCTAGACTGCGCCCTCCATGAGATTGCGCCTCCTTCGCCGCCGGCTGACCATCAGCGCGCCCCGCATGGCGGTGCGCAGCGCTATGCCGTGGCCGGTTCGCTGGGCGGTGGCGGCCATCGTGCTGGGTTTTTGCGCGGCGATTGCCTTGTGGGCCTTCGAGTTGGGCAAGGACATCGCCGGGCTCGACCGGGGCACCAAAGAAGAATTGCAGCATGTCCGCGCCGAACTGGAATCGCTGCACGCCGAACTGGAGCAGGTCAAGGTGGCACGCGACAAGGCCCAGTCGGTGGCCAATACGGCCGACACGCTGGTCAGTCTGGGCAAGGCTTCTGAGGAAAAACTGGCATCCCAGGTCAAGCAGTTGCAAGCCGAAAACCAGACCTTGCGCGACGATTTGGGCTTTTTCGAGCGGCTCATTCCCTCTAGCGGGGTGGAGGGCGTAGCGATCCGGGGGCTGCAGGCTGACCTGGTAAATGGCAAGGACTTGAAGTGGCAGGTGCTGGTGATTCAGGCCAGCAAGAACGCGGCCGAATTCAATGGCCGGCTGGAACTGACGTTCAGCGGGCAACTGAATGGCAAGCCCTGGACAGGGACACTGGCCAATGGCGCCCAGGTCTTGTCGTTCAAGCAATACGGGCGTTTGCAAGGTGTGTTTGAGGTGCCGGCGCAAGTCGTCATCCGGAGCGTGGTGGCCAAGGTGCTGGAAGGCACTGCGGTCCGGGCCACGCAGTCGTTGAAGCTGCAATAACTAAATCAAGAGGTGACCGATGTTCAACAAGAAGAAGCAACCGCCCATCAAGAGCCTGATCGCCGAGGGCAGTCGCATTGCCGGTAACGTGACCTTTACCGATGGCATGCGGATTGACGGTGAAGTGAAGGGCGATGTCCATGCGGATGAGAGCCAGCCCAGCCTGCTGGTGATTTCCGATGCGGCGGTGGTGCACGGTTCGGTGATGGCCGACCACATCATCATTAACGGCCAAGTGAAAGGGCCGGTGCATGCGCAAAACCTGCTCGAACTGCAGCCCAAGGCCCGGATTGAGGGCGATGTGCAATACACCGCGCTGGAAATGCACCAAGGCGCGCTGATCACCGGCCAACTGCGTCCGCTGCTGGAAGGTGAGGCAAAGCCCACACTGACGTTAGCGGCAAACAACCTGTAGGTGAATTCCCGAGTTTTTTTGTGTACTATTGGGACATCCCAAACCTATCCCGCAAACGCACCCCGACTAGCTAGGAGTTTTCATGAGCGCCGTTGCTGAAAATATTCAGACAGAAATGCCCGCCCCCATCCTGTTTACCGACAGCGCCGCCGCCAAGGTGGCTGACCTGATTGCCGAAGAGGGCAACCCCGATTTGAAACTGCGCGTGTTCGTGCAAGGTGGCGGCTGCTCCGGCTTCCAGTACGGCTTCACCTTCGACGAAATCACCAACGAAGACGACACCACCATGAGCAAGAACGGTGTCTCCCTGCTGATCGACGCTATGAGCTACCAGTACTTGCTCGGCGCGGAAATCGACTACAAGGAAGACCTGCAAGGCGCCCAGTTCGTCATCAAGAACCCCAACGCCACGACCACCTGCGGTTGCGGATCTTCGTTCTCGGTCTAACTCTGGTAGATAGCACCCAGAATGCGGGCGCCTCGGGCGCCCGTAACGCTTTTCAGGCTGGCGGTTTGACCCAGGACGCACTGCCGGGCCAGCCAGGCGAAAGCCAGCGCCTCGACTTGCATGGCAGGTACGCCGTGGACTTCGGTGCTAAACACCGCACATCCGGGCAACAGGGCGGAAAGGCGGTCCATCAGGTGATGATTGAGCGCACCGCCGCCGCAGACCAGCAAGCGGGAAGCGCCGGGTGCAAAACGCCGCACGCAGTCGGCACAGCTCCGGGCGGTCAGCTCGGTTAGCGTCGCCTGCACATCCACCGCAGACACTTCACCAAAGCCCGCTAACTTGGCTTGCAGCCAAGGCCCGTTGAATAAATCGCGTCCGGTGCTTTTGGGGGGGGCGGCGGCAAAAAACGGTTCATCCAGCAGGTGCTGCAGCAAATCTGCGTGCACCTGGCCTTGCGCCGCCCAGCTCCCCCGGTCGTCATAGGGTGCGCCGGTGTGCTGCAGGCACCAGGCGTCCATCAACGCGTTTCCGGGGCCGCAGTCAAAGCCCAGCAGGTCTTGCTTCGCTTCGGGGTTCAGCACCGTGATGTTGGAAATCCCGCCCACGTTGAGTACGCAGGTGGTGCCCGCCAGATGGCCAAACATCGCCTGGTGAAACGGTGGGACCAGCGGAGCGCCCTGGCCGCCCGCCGCCACATCGCGGCTGCGGAAATCGGCCACCACCGGGATTCCGGTAAGTTCGGCTAACAGCGCCGGTTGGTTGAGTTGGAGGGTGTAGCCGGTGCCATCGAACATCTGCGGGCGATGGCGCACGGTCTGTCCGTGTGCGCCCAGCGCGCGAACAGCTTGCGGGGCGAGCTTGGTGGACTGCAGTAATTCGGCAACGACCGCTGCGTAGACCCGCACCAGCGCATTGGCGGCCAGTGCAGCCCGGTGCAGTTCATCAGGGCCGGGGCTGTTCAGGGCCAGCAGTTCCTGCTTCAGGCTGTCGGGAAACGGGTGGCTGGCGTGACCCAGAACGCGTGGAGACGCTTGAGAAAAATCGGCCAGCACGCCGTCCACCCCGTCCAACGACGTGCCGGACATCAGGCCAAGGTACAGCTCTGACAAAGGGGGAAGCCTGGGTGCCGCGGCTTATTCGACGCGGCTGAACTGCATCTGGCTGGCGGCAGCCAAGGTCTCGCGCGCCTGTTGCGCGGCCTTGTCGAACTGGGGCTTAACCGCAGCGGATAGGGGCACGGTCTCGTTGCGGCGGGCTACAGCTTGCGGGTCGCGGTATTGGCCGTTCACGCGGTATTCAAAATGCAGATGCGGTCCGGTAGACATGCCGGTGGTGCCGACTTGACCGACGTTTTGGCCCTGCGCTACCGACTGTCCCACGCGGACCAGAATTTTGCTCAGGTGGGCGTAGACCGTGCTGGTCTGGCCTTGGTGCCGGATCTTGACCACATTGCCAAAGCCGTTTTGGCGACCGGCAAATTCGACCACACCATCGCCCACGCTGCGTACCGGTGTGCCGGTGGGGGCGGCGTAATCCACGCCCAGGTGCGCGCGCCAGGTTTGCAGGATCGGGTGGAAACGCATCTTGAAGCCGCTGGTGATGCGCGAGAACTCCATGGGCGACGCTAGAAACGCGCGCTTCAGGCTCTCGCCGGCCAGCGTGTAGTAGCCGCCCTTGCGGGCTGAGGCATTGGCCGAGCCGGGTTCCTGAAACCACAGGGCCTGGTGGCTCTTGCCGGCATTGACGAATTCGGTGCTAAGGACGCGCCCGGCACGCAGCGGCTCGCCATCGCCTTCGAGTGTTTCATACACCACCGAAAACCGGTCGCCCTTGCGCAGGGAACGGTGAAAGTCGATGTCACCCGAGAAAATTTCGGCAAGCTGCGTGGCCACCGAGTCGGGAATGCGGGCCTCGTCGGTCGCGGCAAACAGGGTGGATGTGATGGAGCCACTGGCCATGCGGGTGGTAGCCACCAGTGGCAGGGTGTCAATGCGGGCGGCGAAGCCGTCAGCCGACTTTTCAACCGTCAAGCGCTTGAATGTGCCGTCGTCGTCCGGGCTCCAGCGGGCCTGCAACTTCAGCAGCGCATTGTTGCCCTGCGCTTCCGCTGTGACGGCGCGACCGGCGCGCCCCAGCAGGTTCTTTTGCACCACCGGATTGGCGCGCAAAAACGCGGCCGCTTGCGGGTCAAAAACACCCAGGCGGCGCAGCAGGGTTTCGGCGGTATCGGTGGAGCGGGTGACCTCCGAGCGATACAGGGTGAGCGGCAGGGTGTCGAGCGCTGCGGCTTGTTGGCCGAGGTCGGGCAGCGGCAGGGCTTCGGTAATGCTGCGCACGGGCAGACTGGACGCGTCGGGAGCCAGATTGGCGACTGCGTAGGTGAAACCGGTGCCGGTGAGCAGAAGGGCAGCAACCGCTGCAAGGATGCGCTTGGGGTGGTGGGCGGCCAATGCTCTGGCGCGGGCCAACAACTCTTCAGCGGTGCG
>CAKZJN010000433.1 GCA_936943465.1 uncultured Rhodoferax sp. | reverse complement strand
TTTTCCAGGTACGTGTTGCGCAGGTACCAGGCGTAGAACGGGCCGGGCAGATTGGTGCTGTCAGAGTTCCAGTACAGCAAGTCAAAGGGGGGCGGTGTTTCGCCCTTGAGGTAGTTGCCCACCACGTAGTTCCACACCAAGTCGTTAGGGCGCAGGAAACTGAAGGTGCTGGCCAGATCGCCACCCTTCATCAGGCCGCCCTTGCCCATTTCGGCCTCGCGGTACTTGACGAAGGACTCGTCAATAAACACATCCAGAATGCCGGTGTCGGTAAAGTCCAGCAGCGTGGTCAGCAAAGTGGCGCTGGCCACAGGCTTTTGGCCACGTGCAGCCAAGACTGCCAGAGCGGTAGTCAGCATCGTGCCACCCACGCAGAAACCCAGCGCGTTGATGGTCTCTGCGCCCGTAATCTCCTGGGTCACGCCGATCGCCTTGATCACTGCGTCTTCAATGTAGTTGTCCCAGGTCTTGTTGCCCAGGGAAGCATCCGGGTTGCGCCAGCTCACCACAAAGGTGCGGTGGCCTTGGGCCACGGCGTAGCGAATCACCGAGTTGTCGGGTTGCAGGTCGAGGATGTAGAACTTGTTGATGCAAGGCGGTACCAGGAGGAACGGCTTCTCATACACCTTGGCGGTCAGCGGCTTGTATTCGATCAACTGGAACAGTTCGTTCTCGAACACCACAGCGCCTTCGGTCGTGGCCACGTTCTTGCCCACTTCAAACAGGCTTTCGTCGGTCATTGACACGTGGCCTTGTTGAATGTCGTGCACCAGGTTCTTCACGCCCTTGGCAATGCTCTCGCCCTTGGTTTCAATGGCTTTCTTTTGCGCTTCGGCATTAAAGGCCAGGAAGTTGCTGGGGGCTGCCGCAGCAATCCACTGTTCCACTGCAAAGCGAATGCGGTTACGGGTTTTGGAGTCGGCTTCGACCGCGTCGGCCATGCCCATCAGCGTGCGGGCATTGAGCAAATACACGGCAGCGGCGTAGGCCGCCATGGGGTTGTCGTTCCAGGCTGCGTCGGCAAAACGGCGGTCGCCGGAAACCTTTGGCGCCTTGAAACCTTCAGAAAACAGGCCCATCGCGTCTTTGGAATACTGCTGCTGCAACTCTTGCAATTTGTCGGTGGCAAAGTGGATTTCCGGGGCCTTTTTGACCAAACCACCCATGCTAGGAACGCCTGCCCCGGCAGCTGTCATGTCCAAAGTCTTGAAGGATTCCAGCGCCTTGGACCAACCTTCGGTCATGGATTGCTGAAATTGCTGAGCCGCCTGGCTCCAGAAATCGGGAGAATCTTTAGTCAAACCATCACCTCTTTGTTAGATCGCGTCTAGACCGCTAGTATCTCAGTTTGAAAGCCCATTTTCCTTACAAAAGATAGACCAAACTGATATGTACATCGTCCCCATCGGCTGGATTTATGTTGCATTGCTGATGAGCGTGGCCGAAGCCACCAATTCCAACGGAAGCATCCTCGGTGGCATCATTACCTTCGTTCTTTACGGCCTGATGCCGGTTGGAATTGTGGTCTACATCATGGGCACACCGGCCCGAAAGCGGCAACTTCGAGAGCGGGAAATCATGGAACGCGAGGCCTACCTGGCCCGTACCGGCGAGGCTGCTTCAAGCGCCCCGATCGGCGAGCCAGATGCAGGCGGCCAAGCGGCCACTGACCCGGTCGCGCCGGTGCGAAAAGAACCGTGATGGGTTCGAAACCGTACACCAGGCTTCCGATCCGTTATTTCCGAACGTTCGTTCGATTCCCATTGCAGCCAAGCGTTGGCGTGCCAAGCCCGGCAAATCGGCCAACCACTTGCCGTTGACTGTGGGCACAAAACACCGGCCCGCATCCAAAGACTGCGCGACAAAGGCCGCCCGAACCTCATCGCCGACCTCAAAGGCGCGAGGCCCAATACAAGGCCCTAACCACGCCATCCATTCCGAGCGACCGCTAGCCGGCAGTGGCCCAGCAGCCTCCAGTTGAGCCACTGTCGCTTCCAGAATGCCTTGGCCGTTGGCCCCCAACAAGCCACGCCAGCCGGCATGCGCCGCCGCCACTTGGAGGCCCGAAGGGTGACAAAACAGCACGGGCAGGCAGTCGGCCACCATGGCTGCGCAGACAAGACGCGGCTGGCGAGTCCACGCCGCATCGGCCTCCAAACCGTCCACCGATTCCGGGCCCAGCTCGGTAACATGGGTTCCGTGGACCTGGTTCATAAACACCACGCGGCCCCCGATTGCCTTCTGCAGGCGTGTTCGATTGACCAGCACATCGGTCTGTTCATCGCCCACGTGTAGCCCCAGGTTCAAGTCTGCGTAATTGCCCC
>CAKZJN010000432.1 GCA_936943465.1 uncultured Rhodoferax sp. | reverse complement strand
ACGCAATGGCCCTTTGACAAAGGTGAGGTGCAGCGCTGGCACCTGAACGCCGATGGCCTGTCACGCACCAAGGGCCGCAGCACCAAGCAATCACACTGCAGCGCGCAAAGCGTGGGTGGCGACGGCGGCGAGTACTGCATCATCTGGCTCGGGCCGGAGTTTGCCGGTGACCAGCGGCATGACGACTCCGGTTCGCTCACCTTTGACAGCGCCGCCCTGACGCAGGATATGGACGTGGTGGGCGCGCCCGCGCTGACGCTGAAGTTCAGTGCCGACAAACCCGTCGCCAACGTGGCGGTGCGGCTGAACAGCGTGTGGCCGGATGGCGCCGTGTCGCGGCTCAGCTATGCAGTGTTCAACCTCTGCCACCGCGACGGTCACGAAAAGCCGCAAGCACTGGAGCCGGGCAAGGTCTACACGGTGCACATAGCGCTGGACGATGTGGCCATTCAGGTGCCCAAAGGTCACACGCTGCGCGTGTCGCTTTCCACCAGTTACTGGCCCATGATCTGGCCGTCGCCCGAACCCGTGACCTTGCAGGTGCACACGGCGGCGAGCTTTATGGATGTGCCGGTGCGTGCCAAACGGCGCAACGAAAAAGCACCGGTGTTCGCCGCGTCTGAGGCGGCACCCGCCGTCAAGCAGATTGAACACCGCAAGCCACACAACCTGCGCGAACTCACCCGAGACCAGGCAAGCGGCGAAGTGCGCCTGACCATCGTCGACGACTTCGGGCGCAGCACCATTGCAGAACATGGCTTGACCCAATGGGCCTGCGGGCGCGAGAGCTACCGCATCCTGCCCAATGACCCTTTGAGCGCACGGCAAGAATGCCATTGGACCGAAGAACGCGAGCGCGGCGACTGGAAAGTGCGTACTGAAACCTACTCCGCCATGACTGCAAGCAAGACGCACTGGCACATCACCGGGCGCCTCGAAGCCTATGAAAACGATGTGCTGGTATGGAGCAAGAACTGGGACCAAAAAGTCAAGCGCAAGCTGCTCTGACGCACTACAAAAGTGCACCCGCGCGGTCCTAGCAAACCACCCGCGCGGGCCTTCCCTTAAGGCGACGTATCTGAACGACTTTGCGACAAATCTTGGCAATGTTCAATTCGAGTAATTGCCACCCCTGCGCATAAAAAGTGGTCGCTAAGGGAATACGCGAATGAAAGCACCCTAGCAAATTGCAATACTATGTTCGTGGAGCGAATTGCAAGTTCCTCACGATAGTTTCGCCGCCTTGGGATCAGGGGATGAAGCGGCGAAAAACCTTACTTGATTTGATTGGAGATCTACACACATGGCAACGATCGAAAATAAAACGGAATCGGGAATCATCCTGGACCGCCGTCAACTGATTCTTGGCGCATCCGCTGTCGGCCTGTCGGCTGCCTTTGCGACAGCACCTGCAATGGCTGCAGCGCCCAAGAAGGGCGGCACCCTGCGCCTGGGCATGGAAGGTGGTTCTCCTTCTGACAGCCTGGATCCCCGCACTTACGCTGACTCCATCCCCATCGCCATGAGCCTGATGCTCTGGAACTGCCTGGTTGAAGTGGCCGACAACGGCGATGCGACCGGCGAGTTGTTTGAAAGCTGGGAAGTCAAGCCCGGTGCGACCGAGTGGCTATTCAACATCCGCAAGGGCATCACCTTCACATCCGGCAAGACGCTGGATGCCGATGACGTGATTTATTCGTTGAACATGCACCGCGGCGAAACCAAGTCCCCCGCCAAGGCGCTGCTGGCTGACATCACCGACATCAAGAAGGTCAACGCCAACCAGGTGCAAATCCTGATGGCCAACGGCAACCTCGACTTGCCTTTCAACCTGTCCGATTACCACATCATCGTGGTGCCCAATGGCTTTACCGACTGGAGCAAGCCCGATGGCACCGGCGCCTTCACCATGGAAGAGTTCCAACCCGGCGTTCGCTTTGTTGCCAAGCGCAAACCCGGCAACTACTGGAAGCCCAACCGCGGAAACTTTGACCGCGTGGAACTGCGCTACATCGGTGATGCCGCTGCCCGCTCGCAGGCTCTGATGACCGGTCAAGTCGA
>CAKZJN010000431.1 GCA_936943465.1 uncultured Rhodoferax sp. | reverse complement strand
GCAACCGCTGCCAGCAACAGCCGCTAACGTTTCAGACGAAGACTAAACCAGCGGCTCAAGGGTGCCGCTGAGCGTGTCGGGCGGGCCAAACTCAGCGTCGTGCAAATCCGACAACGCCAGCATGGCCTCTACCGCATCCTGGTTGAAGCCGACGCGGGCATGGCCCATGCCGTCACCGCCGGCCATGATCAGGCGATTGATATACACGCTGCATTCCCGGTAGCCCCATAAGGTCAGAATCGTGTTGGAAATACGCGGATGGCGTGCTTCCACAATGGCCAACGCCTCGTCGCGCTGCCGCTGCGGACTGTCTTCGTCCATCAGTGGAACCAATTCAGCCGGCAATGTCCTGGCAAAGGGCTCGGAATCTTCGGTCTGGGAGGCTAGGCGTCTTACCGGCGCATTGACTGCGGCGGCATGGGACGGCGCCGAATCCACCTCCGGCTGGCCGGTCGCGGGCCGCGCCGGGAGAGTTGACGCTTCTTCTGGCTGGTCGCGTTTGCCAAAAAACCTGCTCAGCATGGGTTGCCTTCTTAAAGTTACGGGAATGGTAACTTAGAGACATTCTTTTTTCCACTTTTAACTCAGGGAAAACACCTAAAAACGCAGGCTCCCCAAGCACCCGCCAAGTGCTGCCGGTTTTTCCCGATAGGGGTGCACCCGACGCAAAGAAGCGCATTCGCGACCCTGTCAACATGGTGAAAGCTTGATTTAGAAAATCACGCGCCATGTTTGAGCGCATCGTGTACCAGTCCACCGCGTCCCAAGAATTTGGATCGCTGGCTCTTTTCAGGCTTCTCACTGAGGCCCAGCTACGCAATGCGCACCTGCAAATCACTGGGCATTTGCTGTTTCTCAACGGCCAATTTACACAGTGCCTGGAAGGCCCTCCCAGAAACGTGGAACTGATCTGGCAAAGCCTGCAACGCGATACGCGGCACCACAGCATTGAATTGCTGGTGCGCCATGCCACCGAAGAAAGGCGCTTTCCGGCCTGGAGCATGGCTTTTTCGACTTACAACTCGTACTACGTTCACGGCATGCAGGGATTCTTTCCGCTGGATGGCGATGCGCAATCACCGGTAGTGCACTTGTGCACGAGCGACGTGGACAGCAGCGGCAATGCCCCAAACGTTGGAGTTCACCATGCCTGATGCCCTCAAGATTCAGCTTGCACTAGAAGACTTGCTCGCCGATTTGCAGTTCGCACGCAAACATGAGCAGCTCGGCAGACTGGCATTGTTAGCCTATTGCGACGTCAAGCGCTGGGCACGTCAGGCCGGCAAGTCCGATGTGGCGGACATGGCACTTCGCATGTTTGCAGAAAACCCCTGCCTGAGCAAAGAGGACTTCCTGCGCGGCATGGACCAACTGCTAGGGGCGCTGCAGTTCCATGAGAACGAGTTCCAACGCAGCAACAACCGGTTTTCCATGGCCGAGGCAGGCCTGGGAAACGCCACGGTTCAGCACTAAGCCAAACAGGGTTCCCACAAAGCAAAAAGCCCATCCAGAGGACAGGCTTTTTACATTCAAACTGGAGCGGGAAAAGAGGCTCGAACTCTCGACCTATACCTTGGCAAGGTATCGCTCTACCAACTGAGCTATTCCCGCATGGGTGACCACTTGCGTGATCCTTGAAAAACCCATCACGGGGATGGGTTGATCAATTTGGTGGCCTGGGGCGGAATCGAACCACCGACACAAGGATTTTCAATCCTCTGCTCTACCGACTGAGCTACCGGGCCGAGCCTCGAATTATAGCATCAAGAATTGCATCCATCCAGCCCCTCCCGAAAAGCATTTGCAGATTTCAAGAGCCTGGGCGCTTGCTGCGGGTTAAGTCCACGCCCAATTGTTTGAGTTTGCGATAGAGGTGGGTACGTTCCAAACCGGTCTTTTCGGCCACCCGCGTCATGGATCCGTTTTCGCGTGCGAGGTGGTACTCGAAGTAAGCTTTTTCAAACTCGTCGCGGGCTTCACGCAGCGGCTTGTCGAGCACAAAGTTCTGATTGGGTTGCGGCCCGGCTTCTTGTGCTGCGGCGTCGGAGTGGGCTGGGGCGTCTGCTGCATCCCGCTCCGCCACTTCGCGCGAGGAAATTTCTGTAGCAGCGGGCTTGCGCTGACCGCCCCTTGCCAACCCCTGCTCCACTGCTTTGAGCAGCTTTTGCATGGTGATCGGCTTTTCAAGAAAGGCCAGAGCGCCAATCTTGGTGGCTTCGACCGCCGTGTCGATGGTGGCATGACCACTCATCATGATGACCGGCATATTGAGAAGCCCGGTCGAGGACCATTCCTTTAGCAGGGTTACGCCATCCGTATCAGGCATCCAGATATCCAACAGCACCAGATCCGGCCGTTCTTTCGAGCGCGCCGCCCGCGCCTGCGCCGCGTTTTCTGCCAGCTCTACCTGGTGACCTTCGTCATTGAGGATTTCCCAGAGCAGATCGCGGATGCCGTGCTCGTCATCAACCACCAATATGTTTGCCATCGTGTCTGCGTGTTCCCTGGAGAATTTCTAGTCGCTCAATATTGTGAGGTATTTACAACAGGCAATGATAGCGACACTTGGGCGCCCAGCACGCTGCCGTCTGAAACCCGGTTGGC
>CAKZJN010000430.1 GCA_936943465.1 uncultured Rhodoferax sp. | reverse complement strand
ACCATGGGCTTTTCCGGGTCGTTGGGGATGGCGTTCTTGTTGATGGTCATGTGGGCGCTGCCCAGCACGGCCTCGGCTTCCTTGCCAGTGATGCCTTTGGAACGCAGGTCCACCAGCATCACATGGCTCTGGGTGCCGCCACTGACGATACGCAGGCCACGCCGAGTCAGGGTTTCAGCCACGATTTGGGCATTTTTCAGCACTTGTTGCTGGTACAGCTTGAAGCCGGGCTCCAGCGCTTCCTTGAAAGCCACTGCTTTTGCGGCAATCACGTGCATCAGCGGGCCGCCTTGCAGGCCGGGGAAAATGGCGCTGTTTATAGCCTTCTCGTGTTCGGCTTTCATCAAAATGATGCCGCCGCGCGGGCCGCGCAGGCTCTTGTGGGTGGTGGACGTCACGATATCGGCGTGCGGCACCGGGTTGGGATAAACGCCAGCGGCAATCAGGCCGGCGTAGTGGGCCATGTCGACCATGAAAATGGCGCCCACGTCCTTGGCCACCTTGGCAAAGCGCGCAAAGTCGATGTGCAGGCTGTAGGCGGAAGCGCCGGCGACGATCAGCTTGGGCTTGTGCTCGTGCGCCTTGCGTTCCATGGCGTCGTAGTCAATGGCTTCGTTGGCGTCCAGGCCGTAGCTCACCACGTTGAACCACTTGCCGCTCATATTCAGGGGCATGCCGTGGGTCAGGTGACCCCCTTCGGCCAGGCTCATGCCCATGATGGTGTCGCCCGGCTTCAAAAATGCCAGGAAAACCGCTTCGTTGGCCGATGCGCCGCAGTGCGCCTGCACGTTGGCTGCTTCAGCGCCAAACAGTTGCTTGATGCGGTCGATGGCCAGTTGCTCGGCGACGTCCACAAATTCGCAGCCACCGTAGTAGCGCTTGCCGGGGTAGCCCTCGGCGTACTTGTTGGTGAGCTGGCTGCCCTGGGCTGCCATAACGGCGGGCGAGGCGTAGTTTTCGCTGGCGATCAGCTCAATATGGTGTTCCTGACGCGCGTTTTCGGCCAGGATGGCTTTCCAGAGCTCGGGGTCGGTTTGTTCAACAAGAATGTTGCGGTCGTACATGGCAGTCCTTTAAGACAATGGGCCTGTGGGTCTTGAGAAGACACAGGGCTGCCCAGGCGAACGGCTGATCGCAGCGACACATGCGTATCGTGCGGCACGCTCCCCTGTGGTATCCCACATCAACCCCGGAGACCGGTGGGTCTGGGGCCTATCGCCAGTCGCGTGCAGAGAAATTTTAACCGAGCCGCTTCAGGAGCCGTATAGGCTGGCCAAAGTTTGCTTTTCGGGAACGGTGGCCTTGACCGGAACGACGGCCGCAGGCGCTGGAGTGAAAACTGGAACCGAGCGCCCTGCAGCAACCTGCTGCAAGCGGCTGTGTTCGGCCATCACCTTGGCGGTGTAACCGTTGTCGTCTTCCATATTGGCAGCACCCACATAGAACTTGAGGCCACCTTCCAGCGATCCGGCGCGTGAAATGCATTCCTGCAGCACCTTGACGCCCACGCGCATATTGGTCAGAGGGTCAAACGCAGCCAGTTGGCCACCAAAGCTCTGGTACTTGTCGCTGTGCACCTTGGTCATGACTTGCATCAGGCCTTGTGCGCCCACCTGGCTCTGGGCAAAGGGGTTGAAGCCCGACTCAATCGCCACAATGGCCAAAATCAGGGTCGGGTCCAGGCGGGCACGGCCGCCCGCATCGTAGGCCTCGGCCACCAGGGCGCTAAGGGGTTCAGGCGCTACGCTGTACTTCTTGCTCAGCCAGTAGGTCACGGCAGCCTGCTGCTTGGGCAGGCTCTTGGGGTCGGCCGCGGTGGCACGATCCACTGCATCTGCGCTGCTGACAAAGCCGTTGAGGGCAGACTGGCGGTCCTGCAGCCAGCTAATGAGTTGTACCTCTCCAGCCTCGCGGAGTTCGGGGCGGGCAGCCAGTGTGATGGTCGCAAACATCACGGCCAGACCCAGCAGGGCAAAACCGTTGTG
The DNA here is from genome assembly GCA_936943465.1 of uncultured Rhodoferax sp. GTDB lineage: Bacteria > Pseudomonadota > Gammaproteobacteria > Burkholderiales > Burkholderiaceae_C > Allorhodoferax. The sequence continues at coordinate 4,547 of CAKZJN010000430.1, read as the reverse complement.
CGTGATTTCAAAAAAACCTTGGGCAATGTCGCTTGCAAAAATGCGAAGCCCACGGGTCAACTTGTCGGTCGCTGTCATAGCTCTTCCTTCTTAGGCGGGCCCCCATTCCAGTTGCATTGGCAGAATTGCCATGACAAAAGGTGGGTACCACGTTTAGGTTGGTACGCTATCAATATCCTGCGGCGTCGTCTCGACATGTGCAGCGATTTGAATATGCCGGGTTCGGCAGCGGATTCGGGTAATCCCTTATCGGGATGCGCGGATTCTATGGGTGGTTGATATATCAAGTCAACCATATCAAATGAATTCCATATATTTTTCGGTGTCTCTGCAACGTTTTTACGTGCCCAATGTGCAAAGGCGCGTCCATCGAGGACAAGATGAAAATTGCCAATCGGCGCGACTGCTTTCATAGAAAAGCAGGCTCTTGAAAAGTTGATTTCGGCTGGATAAACTGATGTCGTCCATTCCGATGGACATGGGTCGGCAGTAGCCAGTCGGTACCTTAGCAATAAGCGATAAAGCGGCCCCGACCTTCATGGAGGCAATCCGTTGCCTCTCGCCTGCGGCAAGACTTTCATCTCTTGTCGCGGCAAAAAAGGGCGATGCAGGACGGCATGTCCTTCGCCAGACCCGGGACCTCGCAGCAATGCGGGCCCCGGGTTTTCTTTTGGCGAATAGCGTGGGCCGCTGCCAAAAAAAGAGGAACCCCTCTAATTACCGGCGAAAATAGCGGGTTATTTCCAATTCACCCTGACCCGAGCCTACCGTGACGTCTTCTCATTCCGCTAAACACTCTGACATTTCCCAACTGGACGCAATGACCAAAGGCGCGTTTTCCGCACCTACCGCCGGCGAGCGGGCCGCGCGCGTTCGCGATTGGCTGGCAGGCAAGCCGTCGTCTGACGAGTTGGCCGATGTTTTTCGGGAATTGAGCGTCAAGGACAAGGGCGCGGCCAAGTTGGTGCGGGAGCGGATTGATGAAATCCGCCGTTCCAAGGGCCAGGAAGTGCTGGCCGCCGAGTGGGCCGCCAAGGCACAGGCGCTGTTGGCCGTTACCAAACTGAATATTGCCGATGCGCTGGCCTGGCAGCGCGATGCCGCCAAGGCCGGCGCACCTTTGAGTAAAGAGCCGCTGGCGACGTTGAAGCTGGAGCTGGCAGAGCGCGTGCGCGGGATTGAAGACCTGCAACACCAAGTTCAGGTGCAGCGCGAAGCGGCTGTTTTATTGGCCCAACGCATTGAAGTGCTGTCCACCAAGCCCTGGAAAGATGCGGAACAGGCGCTGGAAAGTTTGCGGGTTGACGTTGACCACTGGCAGTCTCAGGCAGCGGCGCTGGTCGCCAATGCCGGCTGGGCCAGCGTGGACATGAAGTTCCCGCCACTGCTGGACGCCTCCAAATCCCAGTTGCTGGTGGTGTGGGATGCGTTCCAGGGCGCGTTGGGACTGGCAGTTGCCGCGTCCCAAGACGCCAGTGCGCCGCTGCCGCCCGTGCCGGTCTGGGCTGACGAGTTGCGTGTGGGTCGCGGGGTGGCCGCCGAAGTGCCGGCCAAGGCGGCCAAGCCCGTGGTGGACCCTGAGGTGCGCGCTCAGGCTACGGCTGCTGTTAAAGAGGCACTTGGCAAGCTGGAAGCCGAAGTGGGCGAGGGGCATGGAAAAGCCAGCGCGGGTGCCGCTGCGGCATTGCGCCACGCCCTGAAGGAGTACGGCAAATACATTCCCAGCCCGCTGGAGAACCAGTCGCATGCTGCGCTGGCAGCTGCCGGTGAGTTGGAAGGCTGGCAACGCTGGCGTGCCGACCAGTTGCGCGAAGAACTGGTCGCCAAGGCCGAAGGCTTGCTCAAGCGTCCGGAAGGGCAGGCCATGGGTGGACGCAAGATGCAGGAAAACCTGCGTGCCTTGCGCGAGCAATGGAAGCAAACCGACCAGGGCGGTGTGCCCAATCACGCTTTATGGAAACGTTTTGACGAGGCCTGCAACGAGGCCCACAAGGTGGTGGAGGTCTGGCTGGACAAGGTCAAGGCCGACGCTGCAGAACACAAGGCGCAGCGCGTTGCCCTCATTGAGGAAGTTAACGCCTGGGCCGACGCCAACCGCACCGCGCTGGACGACGACTGGAAGGGCTTTAACCGCATCCTGCACCAGTTTGGCGACCGCTGGCGCGACGGTGGCCATGTTGGCGAAAAGGTGTTTGCCGAACTGCTGCCGCTCTGGAAGCAGGCCATCGCCAAGGCCGCCGCCCCCCTGGAAGCCCTGCAAGCGCAAAGTCTGCTGGCACGTCAGGCCATGATTGAAGAAGCCAAAGCCCTTGGCGCCGCCCCGATGTTGCGCGTAGACGCCGTCAAGGCCTTGCAACAACGTTGGCAGGCTGAGGCCCACACGGTGCCGATGGATCGCCGTCAGGAGCAAAAGCTCTGGGATGCCTTCCGCAAACCGATTGACGATGCCTTCAACCGCAAGACCCAAGAGCGCGAAAAGGCCCAGGCCACGCTGAACGCGCGCGATCGCACCGTGCTGGATGCGGCCAAGGCCCTGGAAGCCGCCAACGCCAAGGGCGATGCGCAGGCCATTCGCGCGGCGATGACCGCGCTGGATGCAGCCTTGAGCGGCCAGGCGCAGGCTCAGGCGGATATGAAAGATGCCGGTGCCCAAGAAGATGCAGCCAAAGCGGCTGTGCCTGCGCAAGCCACTGCCGCTGCAGAGGAAACAGTAGCCGTCGCATCGGACGAATCGGCTGAAGGCACGCCCGCGCCGGAAGCCGCGGCACCAGCCCCCGTCCCGGCGCCCAAGCCCCGTCCGGTTGTGGCGGTGCGCGGCGATGACCGTCCCGGTATGCGAAAAGAAGCGCCGGCGGCCCCCGCAGGACGCGCTGGCAAATGGAATGACCGCAAGGACGCACCCCGTGGCGGTCGCGATGGCAAACCCGATGGTCGTATGCGCGATGACGACCGGGGCGCTCGCGCCGGTGCAGGCGCCTGGAAAGAGGCTCCGCGTCTGGGCGATGCGGCCTTCCGTGCCCAGCGCGACGCGCTGGAACACGCGCAGCATGCCTTGAAGAAGCTGGCGGCCCAGGCCCATGGCGAAGCCCTGACGCAGATGTTGACCGCCTGGGAGAAGCGGGACGCGGCCCTGTTGCCCAGCGCACAAGAACTCGGTGCCAAGGTCAGCCCTGCAATTCGCACAAGCTGGCAGCAAGCCTTGGGCGGCCAATTCAAGGCGGGCCCCAAGGCGGCAGCGCCTGCTGAAGCCTTGTTGCGCCTGGAAATGGCCGCTGAAGTGCCTACCCCTGCCGACCACTTGAGTGCGCGCCGCATGCTGCAGTTGCAACTGCTGACCCGCCGCAACGACCCGTCCCCCACGCAAACCTGGGGACAGGACGCTGCGGTGATTCTGGCGGCGGAATACAACGCCGAAGATGCGCGCCGTTTGCAAAACGCCGTCAAGGCGTTGCTGAAGCGTTAATTTGACGGCGTCGCTTGCGTACGAAGTTTGCGGGGTGTGAAATGAGGAACCGCAATATGCCTTGTGTTGCGGGCTGGTGATATCCGGGAGGTTCTGTGGAATCCGTTGAAGACCTTTTGCGGCGGCTTGAGAAGCTCAACTCGATCGGCTCGGCGCTGTCCAAAGAGCGCGACATCACGCGTTTGCTGGAGAGCATCGTGGTGGCTGCCAAGACCATTACCCACGCGGATGGCGGCACCTTGTACCGCATGGCTGACGACGGACAGTCCCTGCGCTTTGAGATTCTGCGCACCGACTCTCTGAAGATCGCAATGGGCGGAACGTCGGGCAACCCGATCAATTTCCCCGATCTGGCTTTGTTCACCGAGCAAGGGCAGCCCAACGATTCGATGGTGGCGGCCTATTCGGCGCTTCATAAGCAGACCGTTAATATTGCCGACGCTTACACTGCCGAAAACTTTGACTTTTCGGGCACGCGCCGTTTTGACGAACGCACCGGTTACCGCTCGCAGTCGTTTCTCTCGGTGCCGCTAAAGGATCAGGATGGCGAGGTGCTGGGTGTGCTGCAACTAATTAATGCAACGCACCCTGAGACGGGTGAAGTCCTGGCCTTTTCGGGGCCGGACCAGAGTCTGGCCGAGTCCCTGGCATCGCAGGCCGCCATTGCCATCACCAACCGCAATCTGACCAATCAGTTGGAAGAACTGTTCGAGTCGTTCATCAACCTGATTAACTTGGCGATTGATGAGAAATCGCATTACACCGGTGGCCACTGCCAACGCGTGCCCGCTCTGACCATGATGCTGGCGGAGGCCGTCAATGCAACCGCGTCCGGCCCCTTGGCTGCGTTCTCGATGGATGACCGCGACCGCTACGAACTCAAGATCGCCGGTTTGCTGCACGACTGTGGCAAGGTCACGACCCCGGTGCATGTGGTCGACAAAGCCACCAAGTTGCAAACCTTGTGCGACCGCATTGATCTGGTCGACACGCGGTTTGAAGTACTCAAGCGCGACCAGGAAATTGCTGCACTGGTCAAACAACTGGAGTTGCGTGAAGTGCGCGACCCAGCGGCGGAAAGCCG
>CAKZJN010000429.1 GCA_936943465.1 uncultured Rhodoferax sp. | reverse complement strand
TGGAGTTGCAGCCGCATTACGCCGAGGCGCACTTCAATCTGTCGTCGCTGCTGGGCTCACGAGATGACTTGGCCTTGGCGATTGACTACCTTGAGCGAAGAGCGAAAGAGAGCGGCGACAGCACGCAAAGCCTGGGCATGTTGGCATCGGCCTATCAGGCCGCCGGACAATTTGAAAAGGCTGAGGTTTTATGTAACCGTGTGCTGGAACGCCAGCCTGACAACCTCACTGCGTTGATCACCTTGGGGTCTTGCCTGAGCAGCGGCGGGGATGCAGCAGCGGCGGCGGCGATATACAAATCTGTGTTGGACCGCGACCCTTCACAATTTGCGATAGGTTCCAACGTTCTGTTTGAATACAACTGCGTTCAGACCCTTCGAAGGGAAGACCTATTTGCGTTGCATCGTGCCTGGGCGGAGCGGATTGAATCGCCCTTGCCCCAAACCTACGATTTTTCGGCGCACGACCGCAATCCGAAGCGCCCCTTGCGCATCGGCTACGTGTCCGGAGACTTCACGCGGCACCCGGTGGGTTTTTTGCTGCGTGACATTCTGCTTCATCACAACAAGCAAGATTTCTCCATTCACTGCTACTCGATGGTGATCCGGCCGCAGGATGTGCTGTCCGAGTTGCGTAGCGCGGCTGACACCTGGGACGACATCTTCTACTTGTCGGACGAAGAGGTGGTGGAGTTGGTCCGCAAGGCCGAAATTGACATATTGGTGGACCTGTCGGGCCACACCGCCTTTCACCGATTGCTGGCCTTTGCGCGCAAACCCGCACCGGTGCAGGTGGAGTGGATTGGCTACTTTCACTCGACCGGCATGTCGAGCATCGACTACTTCATTACCGACCCGGCCACTTCGCCCCCAGGCAGCGGGCAACTGTTTACCGAGATTCCGGTGCACTTGCCACACACGCGGTTTTGCTACGGCGCGCCCGACTATGCGCCCGATGTTCCACCGCTACCGGCGCTGAAGAACGGCCATATCACCTTTGGCTCTTTCAACCGCCTGCCCAAACTGACCGACGAGACCGTAAACCTCTGGTGCCGCGTGTTGCGCGGAGTGCCCGAAAGCCGCATGGTGATCAAGAGCGGGGCGCTTTCCGAGCCGGCCATCCGGCGCCGCTTGCTGGAGCGGTTTGCAGCCCAGGGTATTGCGGCCGACCGGCTCGACCTGCGCGAAGGCTCGAGCCACCTGGAGATGCTCAACGAGTACGGCGAGGTGGACATTGCCCTGGACACCTTTCCCTTCAACGGCGGTATGACCACGCTGGAAGCCTTGTGGATGGGCGTGCCGGTGGTGACGATTGCTGGCGACACGGTGGTGTCGCGGCAATCGGTGTCGGCGCTGGCCAATATCGGTCTGGCGCAAACACTGGCATTTGAGAATGCGGATGCCTTTGTTCAGGGGGCTATTCATTTGGCAGGAGATGTGGAGCATCTGGCGGCTATGCGCGCACAACTGCGTGACCGGGTTGCTGCTAGCCCCTTGCGGGATGCCGGTCAATTTACCCGCGACCTGGAGGCGCTGCTTCGGCGTATGTGGCAGGCCTGGTGTTCGGGGCAGAAACTGCCCTCCGATGTCTAGCCATCGCCGTGACTTACATGGGGGAGTAGCGCTTGAACCCCACAATGTGTGGTGCAAGTGCCAAAAAGCGCGCGAGTGAGCGCCGGACAGGGGCGAATAGCTATTATTATGCGAGCAGTTGGAAAGTACACGCGCGAACTTTTTAACCACACAAATACTCCGAACACACTCTGCATCCGAGGTAAAGCCTGAACATGCAATGGCCCTGGAAACGTACCGGCTCTCAAGACCAGCTCATTGTTTCCTGGAACGGACAGTCGTTGGCGTACGTTGAAGCGTCGCAGGACGGGGCAGCCTTCAAGGTGCTGCGCATGGGTGTGGAACACGCGGGCACCGAATCTCCCAAAGACTTTGCAGATCGCCTTATCGGCCAGGGCCTGGGTGCACGTAACGTCGTGGCCATGCTGGGCCTTGAGCAAAGCATGTTGCTGCAGATTCCTGCGCCCGCAGTGCCGCCAGAAGAGTTGCGATCGGCGGTGCGCTACCAGATTCGCGACATGGTGGATATGCACATCGACGACCTGACCCTGGACGTGCTGCGCGTGGGCGACGGCCAGGACCGCAGTGCGGGGCAATTGTTTGTGGTGGCGGCCGCTAACACCATGGTGCGCAATGTGCAGCAACTGGCCGACGAGATGGAGTGGTCCTGCCGCGTCATCGACGTGCAGGAAATGGCCCAGCGCAATCTGCAGTCGGCCTGGGCCAAGGCCAACGGTTTTGGCACACGCGCAACGGCTTTGCTGATGTTGGTCAACGAGCGCCAGGCCTTGCTGACCATTACCGCCAACGAAGAGCTTTATTACAGCCGCCGGCTTGACCTGCCATCCGATTTCCTGACCATGCAATGGGACGGTGGCCTGGAAGCTTCGCCTGCGGTGGACGCCTACACCCCGGTGGACGAATATGTTCCCGATTACGGGGGGGCCGCAGCGCACTTTGGTACCGAGGACGCCAGTGCCGGTGGCAACGACCGGGCGCAGCGTTTTCTGGTGGAAGTGCAACGCTCGATGGATTTGTGGGACCGGACCTGGACCAATTTGCCCATGGCAGGCTTGGGCGTGTACGCCGGGCTGCGATCCGAGGAATTGGCTGAATGGTTGACGCGCGGTTTGGGGCATGCGGTGCTCCCGTTTGACCCGGCCAACCTGTTTGAGGGCGTGCCCACGCTTGGCGCTCTGGAAGGCTTGCAGTGTCTGCCCTTGCTGGGCCTGCTGTTCCGCACTGGTGAGGGGAGCTGACGCCAACCATGCCCCAGCAAATCAATTTGTGCACCAGCGTTACCGAGCCACAACGGCAGCGGTTTCCAGCGTCGACCCTGTTCTTGTACCTGGCGGTCAGTCTGGTGCTGATGGTGGGTATTGGCGGATTCTGGATGTGGAGTCTGGGCCAGTCGGCGCAGACCTACCGCCTCACGCTGGATTCGCAGGCCAACGAAATTAAGAACCTGCAGGCCGTCATTCAATTGGGTCGCGCGGCGGCGTCTCCGGTGGACCCGGCCTTGTTGCGGGAACTCGATGACCAGCGCGCGTTGTTGCAACAGCGCGGAAAGATGCTCAAGCTGGTACAGGAAGGCATGTACCAGTCCGGCGCCGGACATTCAGACCGCCTGCAGTTGCTGGCGCGCAGTATTCCGTCCGACACCTGGGTTACAGCGATCAAAGCGGACAGCAATGCCTTTGAAGTGAAGGGTTTCACACTGGAGCCATCGAGCCTGAACGAATGGGTGGGGCGCCTGGGGCAGAACGCGCTGATGCGTGGACTGTCACTGGATACGGTGGCCGTTAACCTCGTGACGGACACCAAGGGCGCGCCCGCCAAGGCGCCGAGCAGTGGCCCGGCAACCTGGTCATTTTCTTTGTTGAGTCTGGCGCCGGTTGCGGCAGCCCCAGCAGCGGGCGCCTCGGCCCCGTCAATGATCGCCCCAGGAGGTAAGCCATGAAAGAACAGTGGCGTACGCTTTTGGAGCGGGTCGATGCGCTGAGTCTGCGTGAGCGCCTGTTCCTGTTTTTGTCGATCTTTGTCTGCGTGCTGGCAGCGGCAGACTTTATCTGGTTTACGCCGGCAACGGCCGGGCACCGCTTGCTGATCCAACGCTTTGCTGCGCAGAGCGGTGAATTGGACCGTCTGCGCAGTGAGTTGCGGCTGGCGGGTGTGCGGGTGGACCCGTCGCGTCAAGTGCGTGACGATTTGCAGGCCCTGCACAAGGAGATTGAAGTCCTGGATGCGGAGCTGACCAAAGCGGCACCGAGCGGACAAAAGGGCCCGGCGCTGGAGGCCGTATTGCAACGCCTGCTGCGCCGTCAGGAAGGCCTGACCCTGCTGAGTCTGGACACGGTGAAGGCGGAAGCCGGTGCGAGCGCCGGAGCCGGTTTGCCGCCCGGCATGACCAAGCGTGGTCTGGAAATCCGGGTTGCAGGGCCGTATGCCGAACTGGTGCGCTATGTGCAGGCGCTGGAAACCACGCTGCCCGGTCTGCGTTGGGGGGCCATGGAACTCAAGTCTGAAAAGCGCGGCAGCAATGAGTTGACGCTGCGCGTGTACGCCGTGGGAGTACAACTTTGATGCGCACGGTTTGGTCTGTTTTCGCTGTATTGACTACCTCTGTATTGCTGGCTTTTTCGGCACAAGCGCAGGAACGCGACCCGACCCAGCCACCGGCACGCGCCCAGGCCGCGCCCGCAGCGCAAGCAGGCAAGCCCGGTCAAGCGGCGGTGCCGGAGATTGACAGTGCCGCCGTTCTGCTGCGCGATGGCAAGGCCTACCTGGTGGTGGGCACCCGTCTGTACGCAGCCGGCCAGAAGATTGGCCCCTACACCCTGGAACGCGTGAGCGAAACCGAAGTCTGGCTGCGCAATGGCAAAGAACTACGCAAGCTACAACGATTCACCGGCATCGAGCGCCGTACCTCTACCGAAAGGTCCACTCCATGACCCAACTTTTTTCCCATTCCGTTCTTGTTGCCAGTCTGCTCTCTTTGGGACTGTTGGGCGGTTGCGCCAGTGAGCATGTGTTGCGCACCCCCGATGTGGGCGCGGCCATGCGTGCCGATTTGCCGGCTGCCGCACCGGCCAAGGCGCCCGCAGCCGTTCCCGCCCAGGTGACCGAAGCGCTGGCCGAACCGGCGCCGGCACCCGTCAAGCCCGCGCCCGAGGCGCGTCTGGATTTGCTGGTCAATAACGCACCGGCGCGCGAAGTGTTTTTGGCCATCGTGGCGGACACCCGCTACAGCATGCTGATGCATCCCGATGTCAGCGGCACGCTGTCCGTCACCTTGCGTGGTGTGACCGTGACCGAAGCGCTGGAGTCGATTCGTGACGTGTATGGCTACGATTTCAAAATCGAAGGCCGCCGCATCACCGTCTATGCGCCCACGCTGCAGACCCGCATCTTTACAGTGAACTATCCCAATGCGCCGCGCACCGGCACCAGCGAAATCCGCGTGTCGGCCGGTGGCACGCAAATGAGTTCGGGCGGCACGGGTGGCTCCACCGCAGCGGGTGGCACGGGCGGAGGCACCAGCCAGCAGGCCGAGAGCAGCAAGGTCTCCACCAGCAACAAGACCGACTTCTGGACCGAACTGGCCGGTGCGGTCAAAGGCATTGTGGGCAGCGGTGAAGGCCGCAACGTGATCCCCAGCCCGCACGCGGGCATCATGGCCGTGCGTGCCATGCCCGAGGAACTGCGACAGGTCGAAAAATTCCTGAAGGCCGCGCAAATTGCCGTCGAACGCCAGGTCATGCTGGAGGCCAAAGTGGTCGAAGTCGAATTGCGTGACGGCTTTCAAAGTGGTGTGAACTGGGGCGCGCTGGCCTCGGGCGCCGATGGCGCGCTGGCCGTGGGTCTGCTGGGCAATGGTGTCAATTACACCGACCCGTCGCTGATTGCCGGCTCGACCGTGGTCAACGGCGTGGTGTCGTCCCCGGCGATTGCGACCGGTGGCGGCTTGTTTGGTCTGGCGCTAAAGACCAGTAATTTCGGTGCGGTGCTGGGTTTCCTGGAAACCCAGGGTGATGTGCAGACCTTGTCCAGCCCGCGTGTGGCCACGCTAAACAACCAGAAGGCCGTGCTCAAGGTGGGTAATGATTCCTTCTTTGTGACGGGTGTTTCGGGCGGCTCCAACACCAGCAGTTCCAGCAGCAGTACCGGCACCACGACCAC
>CAKZJN010000428.1 GCA_936943465.1 uncultured Rhodoferax sp. | reverse complement strand
TACAACGCCGACACGCTGGGCATTCGCCCCGACCTGATCAAGCGCCCCATTTCTTCCTGGGCCGAATTGCTGAACCCCGAGTTCAAGGGCAAGGCCGCCATTCTGAACATTCCTTCGATCGGCATCATGGACGCTGCCATGGTGGTGGAGGCCATGGGCATCTACAAGTACCCCGACAAGGGCAACATGACCAAGAAGGAAATTGACCTCACCATCAAGACCCTGATTGAAGCCAAGAAGCAAGGCCAGTTCCGCAGCCTGTGGAAAGACTTCAACGAGTCCGTCAACCTGATGGCCTCCGGCGAAGTGGTGATTCAGTCCATGTGGTCGCCCGCCGTGACTGCGGTGCGCACCAAGGGTATTGCCTGCACGTTCCAGCCGCTCAAGGAGGGTTATCGCGCCTGGGCTTCCGGCTTTGGTCTGCCAGCCACCCTGTCGGGCAAGAAGCTCGATGGCGCCTATGAGTTCATCAACTGGTTCCTCGATGGCTGGGCGGGTGCTTACCTGAATCGCCAAGGCTATTACAGCGCCGTGCTGGACACCGCCAAGGCCAAGATGGAAGCCTACGAATGGGCCTACTGGATGGAAGGCAAGCCCGCCACCCAGGACATCAAGAGCCCGCACGGCGACCTGCTGGCCAAGAAGGGCGAAGTGCGCGACGGCGGTAGCTACGAACAGCGCATGGGCGGCATCGCTTGCTGGAATGCAGTGATGGATGAGAACGCGTACATGATTCAGAAGTGGAATGAGTTTGTGGCCGCGTAGCGGCACCCCCCGTCCAGGCGCACTGCGTGTCGCCTGTTCCCCCCCTTAAAAGGGGGGCGACACCAGCGGCCCGGCAAAGCCGGTTCCGCGGTGTCCTGGAAGGGGCTTCGCGTTGCTCGCCCCTTGGGGGCAGTGGTGTGAGATTCTTTTGTAGTCACTTCGAGTTAATGACCCAATTTTTATGAGCGCACCTGCTGTTTCTCATGCACCGTCCGGGACTGCGCCGGGTCGCAGTGTTGCGGCTTGGTGGCAGGCGTTGCCGTTGGCTACGGTGTTTGCGCTCTTCTTCTTGATTCCGCTGGCCTTGGTGCTGATGGTGAGTTTCTGGGACTACAACCAGTACGAAATGCTGCCGGCGTTTAGTTTCAAGAACTATGTCTCGGTGTTTGAAGGCTGCCTCTCGGGTGACGAGATGTGCGTCACTTTCAAGACCTATCTCTCCACCTTCAAGTTTTGTTTGTTGGTCTGGTTTCTGACGCTGGTGATTGGTTTTGCGGTGTCGTACTTCCTTGCCTTTCATGTGCGCTCCAGCGGCATGCAGGTGGTGCTGTTTGTGTTGTGCACCATTCCGTTCTGGACATCGAACGTGATCCGCATGATTGCCTGGGTGCCGCTGCTGGGGCGCAATGGCCTTGTCAATTCGGCCCTGGTCGGTGTGGGCGCGGTGGATCAACCGGTGGAATGGTTGCTGTTTTCCAATTTTTCGGTGGTGCTGGCCTTTGTGCACCTGTTCACCACCTTCATGATCGTTCCCATCTTCAACTCCATGATGCGCATTGACCGCAGCCTGCTGGAAGCGGCTGCCGACAGTGGCGCCACGGCCTGGCAGACGCTGTGGAATGTGATCGTGCCTTTGTGCCGCACCGGCATCATCATTGGCTCCATCTTTGTCATCACCATCGTCATGGGCGACTTTGTCACCATCGGCGTGATGGGCGGCCAGCAGATCGCCTCAGTCGGCAAGATCATTCAGGTGCAAACCTCGTACCTGCAGTTTCCTTTGGCTGCCGCCAACGCGGTGATCCTGCTGGCACTGGTGCTCATGATCATCTGGGCGCTCACCCGCCTGGTCGATATCCGAAAGGAGCTATGACCATGCAAGACAAGCGTGCTGCCGGCTACTGGCCTCTGGCCCTTTTCTTTGCGGCCTACGTGCTGTTTCTGTACGGGCCGATGTTGGTGATTGTGGTGCTGAGTTTTCAGGGGCCCGAGGGCGGGCTTACCTTTCCGATGCGCGGGCTCTCCACCCACTGGTTCTCCAAGCTGGCCGAAGGCTTGGGCGTGGTGGACATTGGTGCCGCGCTGTGGCGCTCGCTGGGGCTGGGGCTGACGGTCATGGCCTTCACGGTGGTGCTCTCGGTGTTGGCCGGGCTGGCATTTCGCAAGCGCCTGCGTGGCGGGAATGTGTTGTTCTTTGTGGTGGTGGCCAGCCTGATCATGCCGTCCATCATCGTGTCGCTTGGCATTGGTCTGGAGTTCCGTTTGCTCGACACGGGTATCAAGAAAGTGCTGGAAGCCTGGGGGTTGGAGTCGGTGCTTGAAAACTACGGCACTGCGCTCGGCATTTACACCTCGGCGCTGGGCGCGCACCTGACCTGGACACTGCCCTTTGGCCTGCTGATCATGTTTGCCATCTTCAACCGCTTTAACCCGGCCTATGAAGAGGCAGCGCGGGATCTGGGCGCGACACCGTGGCAAGGCTTTCGGCACGTGGTGCTGCCCTTGATTGCGCCTTCGGTGGTGGGCATTGGCATGTTCGGCTTTACCCTGAGCTGGGATGAGATTGCCCGCACCTCGCAGGCCATTGGCGATGTCAACACGCTACCGCTGGAGTTGCAGGGCCTCACCACCACGGTGACTACGCCCTCCATCTACGCGCTCGGTACCGTGACCATGGTGGTGTCCTTTGTGGTGATGGGCCTTACCGTGGGCTTGGGCAAGTTGCTGGCGCGGCGTCAGAAGGGCGGTCGCCCATGAGCGAGCCCGTCATCCTCACCGAAAACGAAATTTACGAGCGCATGGTCGAGACCATTCTCGACCACCGCCTGCCCCCCGGCACCAAGCTGGTGGAAGACCGGCTGGCCACCGCCTTTGGTGTGTCGCGCACCCGCATCCGGCCAGTGCTGGTGCGCCTGGCCAATGAACAAATCGTCACCCTCACGCCTAACCGTGGCGCCATGGTGGCGCAACCCACCGAGAAAGAGGCGCGCGAGGTGTTTGAGGTGCGCCGCATGATAGAGCCCACACTGATTGCCTGCTTTGTGCAGTGTGCAAGCAGCGCCGACATTGCGGTGCTGACGCAGTGCATTGCGCAGGAAGAAGAGGCGCGCCGACAGGGTGACATGCGCCGCGCCATCCGGCTGTCGGGCGACTTCCATTTGCACATTGCCAACGCCGCGCAACACCAGACGCTGGGACGCATCCTGCGCGAGCTGGTGTCGCGCACCTCACTCATATTGATGACCTATGGCACGCAAACCGCGACCCAACCTCAGGCTGATTCCAGCCGTTGCGGCTGCCAGGAGCATCGTGCCTTGCTTGATGCCATTCGCCTGCGCGATGGCCGCGAAGCCGCGCGGTTGATGCAGGAGCATCTGGGGCAACTGGAGTCCTTGCTGCAATTCAGCGAAGCCGAGGAAGCCGTGCCTGACCTGCTGGCGCTTTTTGGTACGGTGCCTGCATAGACCGGGCCTTTTGGATTGAACTGCCATGCGCCGCTTGCTGCTCATCAACCCCAACACCAACGCATCCATCAGCGCATTGCTGCAAACCCATGCCCAGGCAGCCATGCCGGCTGACGCGCGGGTACAGGTGGTGACAGCGCCTTTCGGCGCCCCTTACATCGCGTGCGAGGCCAGCTATGCGGTGGCCGCCCATGCCGCGCTTGACGCGTGGGCCGCTGCCATTGCGCCGGGGCAAGC
>CAKZJN010000427.1 GCA_936943465.1 uncultured Rhodoferax sp. | reverse complement strand
GTACTGGCCAATGGTCAGCATTTCAATGTTGTGCGCGCGCATGTCGCGCATGACTTCCAGAATCTCCTCGTCCGTCTCACCCAGGCCAACCATCAGGCCGCTCTTGGTGGGCACATCCGGAAATAATGCCTTGAACTTCTTCAACAGGTTGAGGGAGAACTGGTAATCGGAACCCGGGCGCGCTTCTTTGTACAGGCGAGGAATGGTTTCCAGGTTGTGGTTCATCACATCGGGCGGCGCAGCCTTCAGGATTTCAAGGGCGCGGTCGTCACGACCCCGGAAGTCCGGCACCAGCACTTCAATCTGGGTGGTGGGTGACAGCTCGCGGGTCTTTTGAATGCACTCCACGAAGTGACCGGCGCCACCGTCGCGCAGGTCGTCGCGATCGACGCTGGTGATCACCACGTAGTTCAGCTTGAGCTGGGCGATGGTTTTGGCCAGATTGGCGGGTTCATTGACGTCCAGCGGATCGGGGCGACCATGACCTACATCGCAAAACGGGCAACGGCGGGTGCATTTGTCGCCCATGATCATGAAGGTCGCGGTGCCCTTGCCGAAGCATTCGCCGATATTGGGGCAGCTTGCTTCCTCGCACACCGTGACCAATTTGTTGGAACGCAAGGTGTCCTTGATTTCGTAGAAGCGGGTGGTGGGCGAGCCGGCCTTGACCCGAATCCAGTCGGGCTTCTTCAGCACTTCAGCCGCTTGTACCTTGACCGGAATGCGGGAGAGCTTGGCCGCCGCCTTCTGCTTGGCTGACGGGTTGTAGTCTTCCGTGCTTTGGGCTTCCCGAACGGTGGGATTGCTGTCGTTGCTTTGGCTCATGGTGTGGGGCGGGTGCAGGCGCCTTAAGGCGCCAAATAGGTTGCGAGCTTTTGACTCAATACGTCGGCGGCATCCTGCCAGCCGACTTGGAATCCGATTGTAGAAAGGTCCACGGTTTTCAGGGCCACATAGCCGCAAGGGTTGATGCGGTTAAAGGGCTCCAGATCCATGGCGACATTCAAGGCCACGCCGTGGTAGGTGCAATTGCGGCTGACTTTAATACCTAGGGCCGAAATCTTCCCAAGGCCGGTGAAGTCAGGCTCGGAGGGGTGACCCGAGGCTTCCTTGCTGGGGCGGTTGGCAAGGGGAGCGTGCCCGGTCGGATCATCCAGTCGGACATAAATTCCGGGTGCACCGGCCACCCGGTGACCGGTGACGCCAAACTGCAGTAGCGTGCGGATGACTGCCTCTTCAATCCGGTACACGTACTCCTTGACGAAGTACCCGGCACGCTTCAGGTCGATCAAGGGGTAGCCCATCACCTGCCCGGGGCCGTGGTAGGTAATCTGCCCGCCCCGATTGGTTTGCACGACCGGAATATTGCCGGGGTTGTAAAGGTGCTCCGCTTTGCCAGCCAGCCCTTGGGTGTACACGGGCGGGTGCTCGCAAATCCACAACTGATCCTCAACTGAGACATTTGCATCAGCGTGACGATGATCCGTGAAAGCCTGCATGGATTCGTAGGTGGGCACATAGTCCACCCGGCCCAATTGGAGTGTTTGCATCGCCGGCGCTCTACAACACCACTTTCACCATGGGGTGCGTGCTGAGCGTCCGGTATAACTCGTCAAGTTGCTCGCGGCTGGTGGCGGTCACCGTCACGGTGACGCCCAAATATTTGCCTCCCTTGCTTTCACGCAATTCGACGGTGCTGGCATCAAAGCCTGGGTCAAATTGATGCGCGACATGGGTGATGGCATGTACCAACCCGTCCACGCGAAGCCCCATCACTTTGATAGGAAATTTGCAGGGGTACTCAATCAGCGAGTCTTGGCGTGTGGGCCCCGGATTGGAGGCTGGCGTATCGGATGTTGACATGGTGTTTTACCGGTTGGGAGCAAATTATGCAGCGCCCCGGCCTGGTGCGTTGGTGGCACCATCTTGTAAAGGATTTGTAACCGCCCCTGGGTTTCTACGTATAATCAGTGGCTGTGCACAAATCGGCAGACTTTCTGTAACCTCGGCGTAATTTGACATGGTCACAATCCCGCCTGAATCGGAAAAAGAAGAAGTTTCAGACTTCGTTGCCTTGACTGCGGAGCAGGCAAAAGCACTACGAGAAAAAAATCCTGCAATTTCGCCCTGGTGGGTAGTAGTTGGTCAGGTGGTGGTTGGTGCACTGGTTGCACTGGTCGCTTGGGGTGTTACGGGCAGGCAGATTGTTGGTTTGTCTGCGGCTTGTGGGGCGCTGGCGGTGGTAATTCCAGCGGCGCTTTTCGCAAGGGGGGTGACGGGGCAATTCGCTTCAGTCAATGCGGGTTCGGCGGTGCTGACCTTCTTTGTCTGGGAGTTTGTCAAGATTTTAGTGACGGTGGTCGTGATGTTTGCGTCGCACCGTCTGGTGGTGGGTTTGAGTTGGCCGGCTATGCTGGTTGGTTTGATTCTCACCATGAAGGTGTACTGGTTGGCTTTGGGCTACAAGCGAAAGTCAAAACCGGTGCAGATGTAAAACGCTTAACGGCAAAAGTAACTGATACGAGTAACTGATGGCTGCTGAAGAAAACGTTGCTGGACATGGTCCTACGGCTGGTGAGTACATTGGTCACCACCTAACGCACCTGCAAACCCAACACCAGCATGGTGTGATTGATTTCTCCGTGTTCAACATGGATTCGATCTTTTGGTCGGTGCTGTTGGGTGTCGTGGGTATGTTCTTTATGTGGCGTGTGGCCAAGAGCATGTCGGCTGGTGTGCCGGGGCGCATGCAAGCTGCAGTGGAAATCCTGCTTGAGATGGTCGATAGCCAAGCCAAAGGCATCATTCACAACGCTGAATCCCGCAAGTTTGTTGGTCCGTTGGCGTTGACGGTATTCATGTGGGTTTTCCTGATGAACTCCATGGACTTTTTGCCTGTGGACCTGATTCCCCTGATTTGGCAAATGATTTATGGAGCGACTGGTGGCGATGTGCACCACGCCTACATGCGTGTTGTGCCTACCGCTGACTTGTCCACTACGCTGGGCATGTCTTGCTCGGTGTTGCTGGTCTGCTTGTATTACAACGTCAAGATCAAGGGTGCTGGCGGTTGGGCTCACGAACTGGTGACTGCGCCTTTCGGTACCAGCAAGAATCCCTTGTTTGCTCTGATTTTGGGTGTGCTGAACTTCAGCATGCAACTCATTGAATTCACCGCCAAGACCGTTTCGCACGGCATGCGGTTGTTCGGAAATATGTACGCTGGCGAGCTGGTGTTCATGTTGATCGCACTCATGGGTGCGGTTGGTTTCGGGTCGGCTACAGGCATCGCCTTGTGGTTGGGTCATGTGGTTGCGGGTACCGGTTGGGCAATCTTTCACATTCTGATTGTTGCTTTGCAGGCCTTCATTTTCATGATGTTGACCTTGGTGTATGTGGGACAGGCCCACGACCACCACTAAGTTTGTCAGTCTTTTCAATTTTGTTTTCTCGTTAACTTAATCCATAGGAGCTCTTAAATGGAACACGTTCTTGGTTTTGTCGCACTGGCTGCTGGTCTGATCATTGGTCTGGGTGCTATCGGCGCTTGTATCGGTATCGGCATCATGGGTAGCAAGTACCTTGAGTCTGCAGCACGTCAGCCCGAGCTGATGAACGAACTGCAAACCAAGATGTTCTTGCTGGCTGGTCTGATCGACGCTGCGTTCCTGATTGGTGTTGGTATCGCCATGATGTTCGCGTTCGCAAACCCCTTCGTGCTGAAG
>CAKZJN010000426.1 GCA_936943465.1 uncultured Rhodoferax sp. | reverse complement strand
CCAGCGCCGCCGCGCTCGTTGCGCGCTTGACGGCCGAGGCCCGCCGCTTTGATCCGGTGCGCGTTCACTTTTTGGAAACTCTGGCCCAGCGCATCGAAGGCGCGCCCGAGGCGTCCCGCCCGCTGCTGGCCCGCAAGCTGGAACTGGCATTCGCCAGCCTGCAAGCCGACATGGCCCGCGCGCAAGAAGCCAGTGGGGTGAATCGGCAGGCTGCGGCAGAGCAGCCGGCGCACACGGCACTGCGACCGCTGCAAGCCCTGACGCGCTACCTGGCCGAGCAGACCAACAGCCCTTCACCGGAGCGCCCCGCGCACGACCCCGCCCCCCGCACCGAGCTGCGGGCGGTGCGCCAGTTCCGCAGCACCTGGTCCAAACTCAGCACGCAAAAGCAGTTACACAACGCGCTGGAACAAGCGCCCAAAAACGCAGGCCCGATCAACTCGCACAGCCTGGTGCTGCGGTCGCTGGCGCTGATGCGTGACATTTCGCCGGATTACCTGAGCCGCTTCATGACCTATGCCGACACGCTGCTATGTCTGGACGAGGCCAGCCAGAGCAAAGCCGAGCCAGCCAAATCCGGTGTGACACCTGCAGGCGCCAAGAAGCCCCGCGCCCGGCGCGCACGCTAAGTTGGTGTTAGGCCTTGGACCGCGCGTAATACTGCGCGATGGCCGGGGTCTGGGCGATGCGCTCCAGGTAGCCGACCAGCGCCGGCGCCACGCGCTCCACCAGATCCAGCGGCACATGGTCCAGGCGACCCGAACGAAGCCCGCGCACAAAGACAAACACTTTCAAGTCCGCCACCGTCAGGCGGTTGTCGGCAAAAAATGCGCCTCCATGGGCTTGCAACTGGGTTTGCAGCCAGCCCAGGTACAGCGGCAGCGGTCCGTTCACCAGCGCCGTGCGCGCCTCTTTCAGTGCGTCGCCGGTCAGGCCAAAGCTGGTGCCGAGTTTGATGTTGGCGTCTTCTACCGCGGTCAACACCTCATCACACAGCAGGGCCTGGAACGGGTCCGTCGGGTACAGGCCAGCCAGCTTGCCGGCATAGCGGGTAATCGCATCGCTCTGGGTCACCAGCACGCCGTCCACATGCAGCGTAGGAACCTGCCCGAACGGAGTGGACTTGCGCAACTCGGCAAATTCGGGAAAGGCAAAGCGCTTGTCCTCAAACGCAATACCGCCGATGTGCAGTGCCAGACGCGCCGGTTCGGCGCGGCCGCCGTCGATGTCAAAGTAAGTGAGTTGGAGTGTGCTCATGGATTTACCAGGTTGAATTCCGTACGCACCACGCGCGGGAAGTGGGGCGGATTCTAGGCTTGCCAATGCGGGTTTGCTTGCCAGTCGGCGGCCCAGGTTTCAAACTGCGCGGCCGGCATCGGCCGCGCAATGCCAAAGCCCTGCGCCAGCGAGCAGCCCATACCCAGCAGGCGCTGACCGTGCATTTCCGTTTCGACCCCTTCGGCCAGCACCTGGCGGCCAAACGCGCGCGCCAGCCCGATCACGCTCTCCACAATCGCCATGTCACTGGAATCAATCAGCATGTCGCGCACAAAGCTCTGGTCGATCTTCAGCATTTCGGCCGGCAGGTGCTTGAGGTAGGTAAGCGACGAATAGCCGGTACCGAAGTCGTCCAGTGCAAAACCCACGCCAATGGCACGGCACTGGTTCATGACGTTGCCGGTCATGGAAATGTCTTGCAGCGCGCTGGTCTCCAGCACCTCCAGTTGCAGGTGCCCCGGGTTGACTTCGGGGTGGGCATCCAGCAGCAGCTTCAGGCGCTGCGAAAACCCGGGCTGCTGCAATTGGTAGGCACTGATATTCACGCTCACCGGCACCACCAGCCCGGCACGCTGCCAGCTTGCCATTTGGCGCAGCGCCGTCTCGATCACCCACTCCCCCAAGGTGATGCTCAAGGGGCTGTCCTCCACATCCGGCAAAAACACCATGGGCGGCAGCAGACCGCGCTCAGGGTGCTGCCAGCGGATCAGGGCTTCGGCGCCCACCACGGCGCGCGAATCCATGTCCACCTTGGGCTGGTAGTACAAAACAAATTCGTTTTGGGTGATGCCCCGGGCGACTTGTACCAGCCGGTCCTGCAAACTCTGGATCGCCTCGTCGTGCTCCAGGTCAAACATCTGGAAGCGGTTTTTGCCAGCCTGTTTGGCCTGGTACATGGCCTGGTCGGCATGGCGCATGAGCATGTCGGGATCCACACCGTCCAGCGGATAAATCGTCACCCCGATGCTGGCCGAAACCTGCATGTCGACCTCGCCCACCTGAATCTTTTCAGCCGACACCTGCAGCAGGCGCCGCAACACCGGCTCGCACTCCTTCACCGAGTCCAAATCCACCAGCACGGCGGCAAACTCGTCCCCCCCAATGCGGGCCAGCGTGTCGCCATCGCGCAGGGTGGACTTGAGCCGCCCGGCCAGTGCCACCAGGAACTGGTCGCCGATATCGTGACCGTAGGTGTCGTTGATGGCCTTGAAGCCGTCGAGGTCCAGATAGGCCACGGCCACCGACTGGTTGCGCCGCTGCGACTGCGAAATGGCCTGCTGCAGGCGGTCGGCCAGCAGCACGCG
>CAKZJN010000425.1 GCA_936943465.1 uncultured Rhodoferax sp. | reverse complement strand
GCCTGCCCGGAGAGCTCTTCACTGGTGGCTGCCAGTTCCTCCGAGGCCGACGCGTTTTGTTGCGTGGCCTTGCTCAACTGACCCATCGCGCCACCAATCTGGGTAACCGATTCGCTTTGCTCGGCGCTGGCTGCGGCAATCTCCTGCACCAGTTCGCTGGTTTTCTGGATGCTGGGCACGATTTCACCCAGCAATTTACCTGCGCGTTCGGCCGTGGCCACGCTGCGGCTGGCCAGATCGCCAATTTCCTTGGCAGCCGTTTGGCTGCGCTCGGCCAGCTTGCGCACTTCGGCGGCCACGACGGCAAAGCCTTTGCCGTGTTCGCCGGCGCGCGCCGCCTCAATCGCGGCGTTGAGTGCCAGCAGGTTGGTCTGGTAGGCGATGTCGTCCACGATGCCAATGGTGGAGGCAATCTGCTTCATGGCCTGCACCGTCTCGGTCACGGCGGAGCCGCCTTCGGTGGCCTCCTTGTTGGCCTTGGTTGCCATGCCGTCGGTGACCTTCGCGTTGTCGCTGTTCTGGTTGATGGAGGCGGACATCACATCCACGCTGGCAGTGGTTTGCTCAACACTGGCCGCCTGCTCGCTGGCCGCCTGGGACAGGGACTGGGCCGTGGCACTCACCTGGTCGGCGGCACCGGTTAGCGCATCAGAAGCAGCCCGCACCTCACCGATCACGCGCGTCAGATTTTCGGCAGTGGAGTTGGCGCTGGCCTTAACCTGGCCAAACAGGCCGGCGTAGTCACGCGTAATGCGGTGCGTCAAATCGCCCTCGGCCAAGGCCGCTAGCGCACGCGCCGTGTCGTTCAGGACGCCTTCGCTGACATCGAGCAACTGGTTCATCGCGGCGGCCAGGTTGCCAAAGAAGCCGGATTTGCCGTGCAGGTCCATGCGGCCAGTCAGGTCACCATTGGCGGCTGCATGCACGATGTCGGACACCTCCTGCTCGGAGGCCACTTCATCGGTACGGTCCACCCATTGGGTGATGCGACCCATGGGCTGGCCGCTGCTATTTAGCACGGGGCGCGCCAGCAGACGCAGTTTGCGGCCCTGAATTTCCATATCGACGGTTTCACCCGAACGCACCGCCTGGTCAAAGCGGGCGGCATCCGCCGGATTCTTGAACAGCGTGCTGAGCTTGTTGCCGTAGAACGCGTCGGTGTCGAAGGCCGGGCCGCCGAACATCTTGAGCAGTTCTTTGGCCGGCGGCGTGGCATGCACCAGTTGGGCCTCGGCATTGGAAATCGTCACACACACAGGCAGGCTGTCCAGCGACAGACGAATGCGCTGGTTAAACGTGGCGGCAGTAGCGGCCTGCTGCAGGATGGCTTGCACCTTGTCCATGGCTTCGCTGACGCGGGCTTGCTGTCCCGGCAGACGCTCCATGGCCTGGTCCAGGTTGCCCGCGGAATAGGCCAGCGCCAGATCAATGACTTTGGCGTTCAGGGTGATTTGGGCCTGCACCAGTTGATTGGTGGAGCGGGCCATGGCGGCGTATTCGCCGGGGAGCTTGTCGGCAGGCATTTCGTAATCGATCATGCCGACTCGGTGCTGCTTGGCCATTTCGGCCTGGGCTGACTGAAACTGTGCCAGCACCGCCTGCATGCGGGCAAACGACTGCAGCAAATGACCGGTCTCGTCATTGCCTGCCTCGGGCAAGGTGCCGTCAAACTTGCCGGCGGCAACGTCTTCTGCTGCTTGCACGGCAACATTCAATGGCCGGACGATGGAGCGCGTGACCAGCCAGCCGGCCAGAGCGGCCAGCAGAACCACCAGTGCGTTGGCGCTGATCAGCAAGGTGCGGGTGGAGTGGTATTCCTCCTCGGCCAGCTTTTCGTCGTGTGCTGTGTTGCCTTGCTGCAGTGCGATGTTTTCAGCCAAAGCGTCCTGCAACTTCTGGGTGGCCGGTCCGGCTTCTTTCAACAGCAGGGCGGTCGCCTCGGCCTCTTTGTCTGCCATGCCGAGTTCAATGACCTGGTTGTTGACCGAGGCAGCGGCGGCATGCGCGTCGTGAATCTTTTTGCGGAGGGCTTTGCCCGTTTCGCTGGAGGGCATTTTTTCCAGATCGGCCCAGGCCTTGTCGTAGTCGCTGCGCGCCTTGGCTATTTTGTCCCGCTCATGTTCCTTGAGCTGCTTGTCTTTCAGCAAGACCACGGTACGCATGACACGCGCAACGATGTGGGTTGCGTCCGCCATTTCGTTGTTCAACCGGACCTTGACGTTGTTGTCTTCAACAATATCCCGCAAATTTTCCTGAATGTCGGCCAGTCGGCTCAGGGTGAATGCGGCCGAAACGATGGTGATCAGCAGCACCAGGCCAAAAGCGAGGAACAGGCGGGTGCCGATTTTCATGTCTTTGAAGTTCATAGCGAAGCTCCTACCCTTTCAATGGAAATTGCAAATTCTTGAGGCGTGCAGGGCCGGACGAAGCAGTCCGGCGGCGGTCGTGCCGTCACTTTGGGTTGCGCCAGGAGCGACCTGCAGCGCAAGGCAGCACGACGCCGTTTAGCGGGCGAGTGCCTGGTGGTTAGCGAAAAGGAGGGGAGAACGGGGGGGGCTTGAATCGCAAGGCGCAGACTCGGGCGCAGAACGCAAGTGCAATGCGTATCGCTCGTGTGCATCTGGCTTCCCCCATTCATTATTGGTTGTCTCACGGCAAGCCCGGTTGGGTTTGTGTGAGATGGCCCACTTTGTGGGCACATCGCCAATATAGGCCTGAACGAAAGCGGTCGGATTACATTTTTCTTAAGGTGCCGTAAGAATGCGCCGCACCCGTGACGCCGGGTGCAGCGCAGGTTTGGTTTCCGAAAAGCGGGAAGGCCTAGGTGTTCAGAGCTTGGCCTCGCGCTTCAAAGCGCCAATGGCAAACACCACTTCGTTGGATGCCAGGGCATAGGCTTTGCCGAGTTCCAGCATTTCCAGAGCCTCCCCGTAGCTTCCTTTGTTGATGGCGCCGGCGACTTTAGCGGCTTCCTTGTGAAAGCTTGCATGCTTGGTCACACATGCTTTGTGGCTGGCGAGGGGGCCATAAGTCGGTCTGGACTCACCATGCAGCCACTTGCCGAGTGCACAACAGTCGTCCCGCGCAATGGTTGAAACGTCTAGTTGGCTCTTGGACGATATGGCGCCTCGCAGCTTGGTTTTCCAATCCGAGTGTGCCCGTATCGCTTCCTGCAAATCCATCATGGTGTGCCCCTTTATCTTGGTTGTGGTTAGCTCTGACCTGTAACTTCTAACCATTCGTGCTGTGTTACCCGCTAACGAAAAGGTAAGAGCACATGGGCACGATAGCAATGGACTTGCAGGCCTGTATGTGTTGCACCGTACTTATGAATGCATGCCGATGCGCCGAATTTTTATGGCCATTTGTACGGCTTGGGTACGACCCGCTGACGGGTGCGCAAGGCCAGCTTGCGGGTGGAAACTAAAAGAGCTGACCCGTTAAATCCGTCTCGCCAGCAGGATCTGGCGTGGCATGCGCCGTTGCCTTTGCCTCTTCGGCTGTCAGCAGGGTCCCCACCCGCACGCCCAGCAGCCGCAGCCGCTTTTGCAGGGGGGCGCGCTTCAGGCAAAGTCCGGCGGCTTTGCGGATGGCGGAGGCATCGGCAATGTAATGGTCGATGGTCTGGTCCCGGGTGACGATCTGAAAGTCATCGAAGCGCAGCTTGATACCAATCGTCTTGCCCACATAGCCCTTGCGTTGCAGGTCCGCAGCCACCTGTTCGCACAGCTTGGTAAACACCGCGCCTAGCTCTGCCTTGTCGCGCACCGCGTGCAGGTCGCGGTCAAAGGTGGTTTCCCGGCTCATGCTGACTGGCTCGCTCTCGGTGACCACCGGGCGGTTGTCACGGCCGTGGGACGCGGCATGCAGCCAGGCGCCGGTGCGCTCGCCAAAGGCGTCCATCAGCCATTGCTCGTCGCGCGCCGCCAGTTGGCCAATGGTTTCGATGCCTTGGCTTTTGAGTCGGGCGTCGGCCTTGGGGCCGATGCCATTGATCTTGCGGCAGGCCAGCGGCCAGATGAGGCTCTCCAGATCGTCTTCGCGCACGATGGAGATGCCGTTGGGCTTGTTGAACTCACTGGCCATTTTGGCCAGCAGCTTGTTAGGCGCCACGCCCACCGAGCAGGTCAGGCCGGTGTCGTCAAAAATGCTTTTTTGAATCAGCCGCGCCAGCACCCGTCCCCCCTCGCGCTGGCCGCCGGGAACGTCGGTGAAGTCGATGTACACCTCATCCACGCCGCGGTCTTCCATGAGCGGGGCAATTTCGGTGATGAGGGCTTTGAAGCGGCGCGAGTAATGCCGGTATTGGTCAAAGTCGACCGGCAGCAAAATGGCTTGCGGGCACAGCTTGGCCGCCTTCATCAAGCCCATGGCCGAACCGACGCCAAACTGCCGCGCCGCATAGGTGGCCGTGGTAATCACGCCGCGCCCGGTGTAGCCGGAAAGCACAGGAAAAAAGTCCAGCGGAATGCGGTGCAAATCCTGCGCAGTCCATTCCCGCTCGGGGCGCTCTCGGTTCAGGCGACCCAGCAAATCATCTTCGCGCCGCCGTCCACCGCCGATTACCACCGGCAAACCCTTCAGTTGCGGGTAGCGCAGCAACTCCACCGACGCATAAAAAGCGTCCATGTCCAGATGCGCGATGCGGCGCAGGGGCGGGGCGGAACGGTCGGAAAGAGGGGGCACGAGAAAATTGTGCCTCAATCCGAGGCACCGTCAGTCTTTGAAGTCGTAGGTGCCCGGCAGCAGGATATTGGTGTGCACGTTCTGGATGTTGGTGTGGCCGCAGAAAGCCATGGTCACGTCCAGTTCCTTGTGGATGATTTGCAGCGCTTTGGTCACGCCGGCTTCGCCCATGGCGCCCAGGCCGTAGACCATGGCGCGGCCAATCATGGTGCCGCGTGCACCCAGCGCCCAGGCCTTCAGCACGTCCTGGCCACTGCGAATGCCGCCGTCCATCCAGACTTCAATCTGGTCGCCAACGGCTTGCGCAATTTCGGGCAGGGCCGAGATGCTGCTGGGCGCGCCGTCGAGTTGCCGGCCGCCGTGGTTGCTCACCACAATGGCATCGGCACCGCTGGCTACGGCCAGTTGCGCGTCTTCCAGATCCTGAATGCCTTTCAGAATCAGCTTGCCGCCCCATTGCTCCTTGACCCATTTCACATCGTCCCAGGACAGGCGCGGGTCAAACTGCTCGTTGGTCCAGGAGGCCAGGGAATTCATGTTGGTGACCGCCGCCACATGGCCCACCAGGTTGCCAAAGGTGTGGCGTCGCGTGCCCGCCATGCCGAGGCACCAGCGCGGCTTGGTCATCAGGTTGATGATGTTGCCGATGGTGGGGCGGGGTGGGGCGGTCAGGCCGTTTTTCAGGTCTTTGTGGCGCTGGCCGATCACCTGCAAATCGAGTGTCAGCACCAGCGCATTGCAGCGGGCCGCCTTGGCGCGGCCAATCATCTTCTTCATGGCCTCGCGGTCACGCATCATGTAAAGCTGGAAGATAAAAGGGGCCGAGGTGTTGTTGGCAATGTCTTCAATCGAGCAGATGCTCATGGTCGACAGCGTGAACGGAATGCCGAATTTTTCTGCCGCCCGGGCCGCCTTGATTTCGCCGTCGGCACTTTGCATGCCGCACAAGCCCACCGGCGCAATGCACACCGGCATCTTGGCGTCGATGCCCACCAGCTTGGTGGCGGTGCTGCGGTTTTCCATATTGACCGCTACGCGCTGGCGGAACTTGATTTTCTGGAAGTCGCTCTCGTTGGCGCGGTAAGTGGATTCGGTCCATGAGCCGGAGTCGGCGTAGTCGTAAAACATGCGCGGTACGCGCTTCTCGGCCAGAACGCGCAGGTCTTCAATGGTGGTGATAACGGTCATGCTTGCCTCAGGATTCAGAATTTGCTGCGATGGTAGTGGACGCGCGGCGGCGGCCCCTTGAATTCGCTCCGGTTGACCCTGAAAGTTTTTTGTTCGAGATGGCGGTTACCTTGGCAGGGGTGGGTTTGCTATAACCACGCTGTCACTTTTGAACGGTCACACCATGTTCCATCGCTCCTTCGCCCTTGGCCTTACCGCAACGCTCTTGCTTGCGGGCTGCAGTAACCTGGCGCCCGGGGGCGCACGGTCAGATGCGAGCACCCGCATCACCATCCTGCACACCAACGACCACCACGGACGCTTCTGGAAAAACCGGGAAGGTGAATACGGCATGGCGGCCCGCAAAACGGTGATCGACCGTATTCGCCAGGAGGTGGCGACGGATGGGGGCTACAGCCTCTTGCTGGATGGCGGCGATGTGAATACTGGCGTGCCCGAGTCGGACCTGCAGGACGCCGTGCCCGACTTCAAAGGTATGAACCTGCTCGGCTACGACGCCATGGCCGTAGGCAACCACGAGTTTGACAAGCCCCCAAGCGTGCTGGCCATGCAGCGCAAGCTGGCGAACTTTCCCATGCTGTCGGCCAACATCTATCGCAAGGGTGAGCGCCCGTTCGAGCCCTACAAGCTGTTTTCCCTGGGCGGCGTGCGGGTGGCGGTGATGGGGCTGACCACGGACGACACGCAAAAGCTGGTACACCCCGACCATATTCTCGACACCGAGTTCCGCAGTCCCATCCAGGAAGCGGCAGCGCTGGTGCCGCAACTGCGGGCCCGGGCGGATGTGGTGATTGCCGCTACCCACATGGGGCACTACC
>CAKZJN010000424.1 GCA_936943465.1 uncultured Rhodoferax sp. | reverse complement strand
ATCACCACCTTGAGGCGGGAGGCTTTGAAGTCCGACAGCACCTGGCTGCGTTTGCCCTGGCTGAGTTCGCCGTGAAAGGGTTCCGCATAGATGCGCGCCTTGCGCAGCTTGTCGGCCACGATTTCAGCGGCATGCTTGGTCGCCACGAATACCAGCACCCGCTTCCAGTGGTGGGTGGTGATCAGGTGGCGCAATAACTGGGTGCGGCGCGGTGCGTCCACTTGGATGGCGCGCTGCGTGATATCGGGTTTGGTTGCGGGCGATGTGGGAATCTCGATGCGCTGCGGGTCGCGCAACAGGCTTTGGGCCAGCGCATCGACTGGCGCCGCAAAGGTGGCCGAGAAAAACAGGTTTTGCCGATGCGGAGGCAGTAAGCACAATAGGTGTTGCAACTCGTCGGCAAAGCCGAGGTCGAGCAGGCGGTCGGCTTCGTCCAGCACCAGCGTCTGCACGCTGGACAGGTGCAGGGCGTTGTGGCGCACCAGATCGAGCAAGCGCCCCGGCGTGGCAACCACCACATCGGTACCGCCACGCATGGCCAGCATTTGCGGGTTGATGGACACGCCACCAAACACCACGCTAACCTTGATCGACTCGGGCAATTGGTTGGCCAGAGCGCGCAAGGCATCGCCCACTTGCACCGCGAGTTCGCGGGTGGGAACCAGAATCAGGCCGCGAACGGCTCGGGGATGGGGCCTTGCTTGCTGTGCCAGACCTTGCAGCAGCGGCAAGCCAAACGCCAGGGTCTTACCAGAGCCAGTTTGGGCGCAGGCTAGTACGTCGCGCCCTGCAAGAATGGCCGGAATGGCTTGCGATTGAACGGGGGTGGGCTGGGTCAGCCCCTGGCGCTCCAGCGCGCGGAGCAGGGCTGGCGACAAGGCCAAAGCGGAAAATGCCATGCGGTAGATGGGATCTTATTGCGGCTGCGCGTTGGCGTCGGTTTGCACCCGGCGCGCACCATCAAAGCGCTTGACCCAATACGAGGCGCCCATGTCTTCCACGCGAACCTCGCTTCCCGGTTTGGGTGCGTGGATGAACTTGCCGTTGCCGACATAAATGCCGACATGGCTGAAGGCGCGGCGCATGGTGTTGAAGAACACCAGATCACCTGGTTTCAATTCGTTTTTGTCAATTTTTTCGGTCGCGGCGGCTTGCTCTGAAGCCTTGCGCGGCAGGAGCAGCCCAGCCGTCTGTTGGTAAATCGCGCGGACAAGGCCGCTGCAGTCAAAGCCGGTTTCAGCGCTGCTGCCGCCACGGCGGTAGGGCACGCCCAGAAACCCCAAGGCTCCGACGACCAACTGGGATGCAGTGGCTTCCACCTGGGTGCCGACTTCGCCAATCCGGTCTAGCAGCTTGATGTCGGTTAGCAAGCCCATGTCGGGCAGCAAGCGGCTCACGTCCTCCGACGAATCGGTGGGGCCGGCATAGGACACTGTGGAGAAAAAGAGTGACCCAAGCAAGGCCAACACTGTCAAAAAACGCATCGGCGGAGCATACCTGCACAAGGGCACCAAGTCAAACCACAAAACACATTAATAAAGTTTCGTAACCTATTGAAATTATTGAATATATTTAATTTGTTGCATCGTGAAATGTAAAGAGATGCAAGCGCCGGCCAGCCAATAGCGCATGGCGGTGTCTGGCTGGGGCGGGGAGTGGTTATGCTTTCGGACATTCGCTGGAAGGGAAATATGCTGCTCGAACTTGAATCTTCGCAACTGGTTCTGATTGATTACCAAACCCGCCTGATGGGCGCCATGCATGAGCCTGAAGCGGTCACGCGCAATGCCGTGCGGCTGGCGCAAATGGCTGCCGCGCTGCAAGTGCCGGCGTTTTACACCGAACAGAACCCCTCCAAGCTTGGCGCCACCGAGCCAGCGTTGCTGGCCGCTTTGCAGTCGGCCCGCGCAAAGTCGCTTGCCAAGATGCAGTTCAGCGCGGTGGAAGAGGGCTTGGGCGAGATGCTGCGTCCCCCCGCCAAACCGGTGCAAGGCAATGCCCGCAGTTTGCCCAAGCATTTGCAGAAACCTGCCGCTGGCAGCGAGCGTGACACGATTGTGTTGGCGGGCTGCGAGGCACATGTTTGCCTGCTGCAAACCGCGCTCGACCTTCTGGAGGATGAGTTTGACGTGTGGGTGGTGACCGACGCCTGCAGTTCCCGTACCGAGCGCAACCGCGATGCGGCCTTCGACCGACTGGCCGGCGCCGGTGTGGAGTTGGTGACCACCGAAATGGTGGCGTTTGAGTGGCTGCGCAGCGCGGAACATCCGGCCTTCAAGACGGTGCAGGGCTTTATCAAATAGCGCTTGGGTGTCTGCGAGCCGGGTGCCAATGGCTCGGAGACTGAGCGGAATAAGTGGGGTGGATGGGCCGCCAAAGTCAGCTTGCCGCAAGTTGATTACTCATAATTATGAATTCAGTTTTGGCCCCACAACAAGGTATCGGAGACCCGCACAATGACTTCCTACGCAGACTTTCATCGCCGTTCCATTGCCGACCGCGACGGATTCTGGACCGAACAGGCGCAACTGATTGACTGGCAAAAGCCCTTCGATCAGGTCTGCGATTACAGCCGTCCCCCCTTTGCCAAGTGGTTTGCGGGTGGCAAGACCAACTTGTGCCACAACGCAGTGGACCGCCATCTGGCAACCCGCCCCGATCAGAATGCGCTGATTTTTGTTTCGACCGAAACCGATATTGAAAAGGCCTACAGCTTCCGCGAATTGCACGCCGAAGTGCAGCGCATGGCCGCGATTTTGAAGAGCCTGGGTGTAGGCAAGGGCGATCGCGTCCTGATTTACATGCCCATGATTGCCGAAGCCTGCTTTGCCATGCTGGCGTGCGCGCGCATTGGTGCCATTCACTCGGTGGTGTTCGGCGGTTTCGCCAGCCACAGCCTGGCCAGCCGCATTGAAGATGCCAAGCCGGTTGCGATCATCAGCGCCGACGCTGGCATGCGTGGCGGCAAGGTCGTTCCTTACAAGCACTTGCTGGACGAAGCGGTTGCCCTGAGCGCCCACAAGCCTGCCAAGGTGCTGATGGTGAACCGTGGCCTGGCCGAATTCCCCAAGGTGGCCGGCCGTGACGAAGACTACGCTGCTTTGCGCGAAGCCAACCTGAATGTGCAAGTGCCGTGCGAGTGGGTCGACTCCGATCACCCCAGCTACATCCTTTACACCAGCGGTACCACCGGCAAGCCCAAGGGCGTGCAACGGGACACCGCCGGCTACGCCGTGGCGCTGGCCGCTTCGATGAAGCACATTTACATGGGCAACCCCGGCGAGACGTATTTCTCTACGTCCGACATCGGTTGGGTGGTGGGCCACAGCTACATCATCTACGGCCCGCTGATTGCAGGCATGGCGACCATCATGTACGAAGGCCTGCCGATCCGTCCGGACGCCGGCATCTGGTGGAAGCTGGTCGAGAAGTACAACGTCAGCGTCATGTTCAGCGCGCCCACCGCCGCCCGTGTGTTGAAGAAGCAGGACGAGTCCTACCTCACCAAATACGACCTGTCGAGCCTGAAGGCGCTGTTCCTGGCCGGTGAGCCCTTGGATGAGCCAACCGCAACCTGGATTGCGGGCGCCATCAACAAGCCCATCATCGACAACTACTGGCAGACCGAAACCGGCTGGCCGATCATGGCGATCTGCAACGGCGTCGAAAAGGCCCCCACCAAGTTCGGCTCGCCCGGCAAGGCGGTATACGGCTACGACGTGCGCCTGATTGACGAAACCACCGGCGAAGAAATCAACGAAGCCAACAAGAAGGGCGTGATCGCCGTGGAAGGCCCGCTGCCACCCGGCTGCCTGCAGACCATCTGGGGCGATGACGAGCGTTTTGTCAAAACCTACTGGTCCAGCATTCACAACCGCGTGATGTACAGCACCTTCGACTGGGGCGTGAAGGACGAAGACGGTTACTTCTTCATCCTGGGTCGTACCGACGACGTGATCAACGTGGCCGGCCACCGCCTGGGCACCCGCGAAATTGAAGAAAGCATCAGCAGCCATTCCAACGTGGCCGAAGTGGCGGTGGTCGGTGTGGCTGACCAGCTCAAGGGCCAGGTGGCCGTGGCATTTGTGGTCTTGAAAGACCCCAGCCAGGCTGCCACCAACGACGATGCCAAGAAGCTCGAAAGCGCCATCATGAAAGTGGTGGATGACCAATTGGGTGCAGTGGCACGCCCCGCGCGGGTGCGTTTTGTCAACGTGCTGCCCAAGACCCGCAGCGGCAAGTTGCTGCGCCGCGCGATTCAAGCGGTCTGCGAAGGCCGTGATCCGGGCGACCTGACCACTATGGAAGATCCGGGTGCTTTGCAACAGATTAAGGATCTCGTGGTCAGCTAATTGTCAGGCCACAAACCAAGAATGCAGCGCTGCCACCGAGTCTGAAAATCGGTGGCACAATGCACCCCGCAACGAAGGTCCTTCCCATGCCACAGTCGCATCCGCCAATCGGTTCAGCCGTGTCGCGGAAGGTTAATCAACCAGCTTTAACCAGCTAATGTTCCCCCAAGGGGAACGGAGGTCAGCGCAATATGAGTGATTCCGCGTCGTCTATCTTCAAGACGTACCAAAATAACACCTACCTGTTTGGTGGTAACGCCCCGTACGTCGAAGAGATGTATGAGAACTACCTGGCCAACCCCGGTAGCGTTCCCGATTCCTGGCGCGAGTATTTCGATGCCTTGAGCCATGTTCCCGCAGTTGATGGCACGAATGCAAAAGACGTGCCACACATGCCCGTGATCAACGCGTTCGCAGAGCGCGCCAAGGCGGGCGGTACCAAGGTCGTGATGGCCAGTGCCGATGCCGAAATGGGCCGCAAGCGCACCGCCGCGCAACAGTTGATTGCCGCCTACCGCAATGTGGGCCAGCGCTGGGCCGACCTCGACCCGCTGAAGCGCACCGAGCGTCCCGCCATCCCCGATCTGGACCCGAGCTTCTACGGTTTTACCGACGCCGACCAGGAAACCGTTTTCGACACCAGCAACACCTTCTTCGGCAAGAACAGCATGTCCTTGCGCGAGCTGATGAATGCGCTGCGCGAAACCTATTGCGGCACGCTGGGCGCCGAATACATGTACACCACCGACCAGACCGAAAAGCGCTGGTGGCAACAAAAGCTGGAAAGCATTCGCAGCAAGCCCAACTTCACGGCTGAAAAGAAGAAAAGCATTCTGGAACGCCTGACTGCGGCCGAAGGCCTTGAGCGTTTCCTGCACACCAAGTATGTGGGCCAGAAGCGCTTCTCCCTCGAAGGCGGCGAAACCTTCATCGCTGCCATGGACGAACTGATCCAATCCGCTGGCGCCAAGGGCGTGCAGGAAGTGGTAATCGGTATGGCCCACCGCGGCCGTCTGAACGTGCTGGTGAACACCATGGGCAAGTTGCCCGCTGATCTGTTCGCTGAGTTTGACCACACCGCTCCCGAAGACCTGCCCGCAGGTGACGTGAAGTACCACCAGGGCTTTAGCTCGGACGTGTCCACCCCTGGCGGTCCGGTGCACTTGAGCTTGGCGTTCAACCCGTCGCACCTGGAAATCGTGAACCCCGTGGTGGAAGGCTCTGTGCGCGCCCGTATGGACCGCCGTGGCGATCCGGTTGGCGCGCAAGTGCTGCCCGTTCTGGTGCACGGTGACTCCGCTTTCGGCGGCCAAGGCGTGAATCAGGAAACCCTGGCACTGGCCCAAACCCGTGGTTACACCACCGGCGGAACGGTGCACATCATCATCAACAACCAGATCGGTTTCACCACCTCTGACCCGCGCGACATGCGCTCCAGCGTGTATTGCACCGACATCGTCAAGATGGTGGAAGCGCCTGTGTTGCACGTCAACGCGGATGATCCCGAGACCGTGGTGCTGGCTACCCAGCTCGCGCTCGAATACCGCATGACCTTCCAGAAGGATGTGGTGCTGGACGTGGTCTGCTTCCGTAAGTTGGGCCACAACGAGCAGGACACACCCGCTTTGACCCAGCCGCTGATGTACAAGAAAATTGCGCAGCACCCCGGCACCCGCAAGCTGTTTGCCGACCGCCTGACCGCGCTGGGTCTGGGCGAAACGCTGGGCGACGACATGGTCAAGGCCTACCGCGCCGCGATGGACGCTGGTAAGCACACCACCGATCCGGTGCTGACCAACTTCAAGAGCAAGTTTGCTGTCGACTGGAGCCCCTTCCTGGGCAAAAAATGGACTGATGTGGGTGACACCGCCATTCCCGTTTCCGAGTGGAAGCGTCTGGCCGAGAAGATCACGACCATTCCAGAAAGCGTTGCCCCGCACAAGCTGGTCAAGGACTTGTACGCCAACCGTGCAGCCATGGGCCGCGGCGAAGTGAACGTGGATTGGGGCATGGGCGAGCACATGGCCTTTGCCTCGCTGGTGGCCAGCGGATTCCCGGTGCGTCTGTCGGGTGAAGACTGCGGACGCGGTACCTTTACCCACCGCCACGCCGTCATTCACGATCAGAACCGCGAAAAGTGGGATACCGGTACCTACGTGCCGCTGCAAAAGGTAGCCGACAACCAGGCTCCGTTTGTGGTCATCGACTCCATCCTGTCCGAAGAGGCTGTGCTGGCCTATGAGTACGGTTACGCCTCCAACGATCCCAACACCCTGGTGATCTGGGAAGCCCAGTTCGGCGACTTCGCCAACGGCGCCCAGGTGGTGATCGACCAGTTCAT
>CAKZJN010000423.1 GCA_936943465.1 uncultured Rhodoferax sp. | reverse complement strand
GCATTCGGCTTGAACGGCCCCCAGGCCTTGATTACCGAGTCGGCTTCCACCTTGGGGTTGGCGGGGTATTCCAGGTCTTTATCGGTGTAGATCTTCTGGGCCACATCGGATGCCAAAAATTCGATGAGCTGCTGCGCACCGGCACGGTTCTTGGCATGGCGGGTGATGCCGGCGCCGGATATGTTGACATGCACACCGCTGCCGGCCTGGTTTGCCCAGAACAGGCCCACCGGAAAATTGGCGTCCGTATCCAGCAGGCGACCCAAGTAGTACGTATTGGTCATACCCACCTGGCATTGGCCGGCCGCAATTGCCTTCAGCAATGCGGTGTCATCGGGGAACACCTCGGTGGCCAGGTTGGCGACCCAGCCACGCACCATGGTCTCGGTGCGGGCTTCGCCGTATTCCTGCATCAGCATCGCAACCAGCGACTGGTTGTAGACCTTTTTGCTGGTGCGCAGGCACAGTTTTCCGCGCCATTTGGGATCGGCCAGGTCTTCGTAGGTGGACAGATCCGACGGTTTGATGCGCGACTTGCTGTACACAATGGTGCGCGCCCGCACCGAAAGCCCAAACCACTGGTTGCCGGGGTCGCGCAGGTGGGCTGGAATGGCCTTTTCCAGGGCAGGGGACTGCAGCGGCTGCAACAAGTTCTGCTGCGTGGCCTGCCACAGGTTACCGGCGTCCACGGTAATCAGCACATCGGCCGGGGTGCTGGCACCTTCGGCGCCCAAGCGGGCCAACAAGGCCGCTTCGCTGGCGGTCAGCAATTGCACGGCAGTTCCGGTCTGGCGGGTGAACTGATCCAGCAAAGGCTTGAGCAACTGCTCGTTGCGTGCGGAATACACCGTCACCTGGTTGTTCTGGGATGCCGCGGGCAGGCAGGCCAGCGTGGCGGCGATAAGAACAGAGGTTTTAAGAAGTTGAACCAAACGGGAAGTAGCCATTGCGGTCATAGGAAGATAGAAAGAATGCAGTGATCATATCGCAAATGAGATCGATTCTCATTTGCGATAGGTCAAGCAATTCTCAATCACCTACTGCAGTCGGTCCGAGCGGCTGCGCTTCCTTGGTGTGTTCGCTAAAGGCAGTTTTCGCAAGCGAGGCCTGCCTTAACCCCGCCGCAAGTCCTTCGTAAACGGAAACTCCTTGCTGGCCGGCACGTTGATGGTGGCGGGCGGGATGACCATGGTGCCGGGGGTGTGGCCCATGGCGTAGAAGCGCGACAGGCGGCGGCTTTCGGCCTCGAACGCGTTGACCGGGAAGCTTTCGTAGGCCAGGCCACCCGGGTGGGTGACGTGGTACTGGCAGCCGCCGACCGAGCGTTTCATCCAGGTGTCCACAATGTCAAACGTGAGCGGTGCGTGCAGGCCGATGCTGGGGTGCAGGCTGCTCGGCGGGTTCCACGCCTTGTAGCGTACGCCGGCCACAAACTCGCCCACGGTTCCGGTGCTTTGCATGGGCAAGGCCTTGCCATTGCAGGTGATGACGTAGCGGCTTTCGTTGAGGCCGCTGACCCGCACTTCCATGCGCTCCAGGCTGGAATCCACATAGCGGGCGGTACCGCCGGCACCGCTTTCTTCGCCCATCACATGCCAGGGTTCCAGCGCGTTGCGCAGGGTCAGCTCAATGCCCATGGCCTTGACCTCGCCCACCAGCGGGAAGCGGAATTCCAGGTGCGGCGCAAACCAGCTCGTGTCAAACGCATAGCCGGCCTGGTTCAGTTCGGCAATCACGTCGTTGAAATCCATCTGGATAAACGTCGGCAGCATGAAGCGGTCGTGCAGCTCGGTGCCCCAGCGGGTAACCGGCGCCTTGTAAGGAGCCTTCCAGAACCAGCTCACCAGCGCGCGCAGCAGCAATTGCTGCGCACTGCTCATGTGCGGGTGCGGTGGCATCTCAAAGGCGCGCAGTTCCAGCAGACCCAGGCGGCCCGTGGAGGAGTCGGGCGAGTACATCTTGTCGATGGAGAACTCGCTGCGGTGCGTGTTGCCGGTGACGTCGATCAGAATGTTGCGCAGCGTGCGGTCCACCAGCCACGGCGGCATGGTCTGGCCAAACAGCTCGCGGTTTTTGTAGATCTGCTCGATGGCAATTTCCAACTCGTACAACTGGTCGTTGCGGGCCTCGTCCACGCGCGGGGCCTGGCTGGTCGGGCCGACAAACATCCCGCTAAACAGATAGCTCAAAGACGGGTGGTTGTGCCAGAACAGCAGCAGGCTGGCCAGCAACTCCGGTTTGCGCAGGAAGGGGCTGTCTGCGGGCGTGGCGCCACCCATCACAAAGTGGTTACCGCCGCCGGTGCCGGTGTGGCGGCCGTCGGTCATGAACTTCTCGGCCGACAGGCGCGACTCAAACGCCGCGTTGTACAAAAACTCGGTGTTGTAGACCAGTTCTTTCCAGTTGTTCACGGGGTGAATGTTCACCTCGATCACGCCGGGGTCAGGTGTGACTTGCAAGAGTTTCAGGCGCGGGTCGCGTGGGGGCGGGTAGCCTTCCAGCACCACTTGCACCTTCAGCTCGGTGGCGGTGGCTTCAATCGCGGCCAGCAGGTCGAGGTAGTCTTCCAGCAGTTCCAGCGGCGGCATGAACACATACATCACGCCGGACTTTTCACCAATGGCTTCGGCCTTGGGGCCGTTGGCGCGGCGCGGGTCGCGCACTTCCACGCACAACGCGGTGCGGGTGATCCAGTGGGCCGATTCCTGGCGGCTCGGCACGCGGGCAAAGTCGGCCGGTTCAGCCTGGGTAGCGCTTTGGGCGTTGGCTGCCACCTTGGCATTGGCGCTGGCGGGGCCGACGCGGCTTTGCAGCTTGCGGGCGGCTTCGCTTTGTGCGCCGGTGCCGGCCAGATACGGTGTGGTGCCGGCCGGGCTGCCGTTGCCAGCGCCGGCTCCAACCTTGCCACCGGCAAGGCCGGCGCCTGTTCCCGCACCCGAGCCTGTACCAGCAGTGCCAAAGCCAGCGCCCGTGGCACCGGGCGCATAGCGCGCAGCAAAGGTGGCGTGGGCGGGCAGGGCGTCGCGCGGCGCAGTGGGATCGCGCTCAATCATGTAGGGGTAGTCGCCCTCGCTGACCCAGGGCAGGCTGTCCAGTGGCAGGCGCAGGCCCATGGGCGAGTCACCGGGCATCAGGTACATGCGTTCATCGCGGAAGAACCAGGGGCCGGTCACCCACTCGGGGCCGGTCAGGCGCGGGCCGGTGCTCGACTTGAGCGGCAGCACAAAGCCGACCACGGTGTCGAGCTTTTGCTCGAACACGCGGCGCAGACGCGAGCGTTCCATCTCGTCGTCGAGCTTGCTATTGAAGGGATCCACATTCACCGGCAGGCGGCGCTCGCGCCACAGGTAATACCAGGTGTCTTCATAGGCCGGCTGCACAAACTTGTCGGTCAGACCGAGGCGGGCGGCCAGCGTGCGGATAAAGCGGCCGGCTTCATCGCTGTTGTAGTGGGTGGGGCTGCGTTCATCGGTAAACAGCGCCGGGTTCTTCCAGACCGGCTGCTTGTCGGCGCGCCAGTAGATATTGAGAGCCCAGCGCGGCAACTGCTCGCCCGGGTACCACTTGCCCTGGCCGAAGTGCAAAAAGCCGCCCTGGCCGTACTCGTCGCGCAGCTTGTGCACCAGTGCGGTGGCAAAGCCGCGCTTGGTCGGGCCCAGGGCGTCGGTGTTCCATTCGGCAGCTTCGCGGTCGTCCACGGCCACAAAGGTCGGCTCGCCGCCCATGGTCAGGCGCACATCGCCGGCAATCAACTCGGCATCCACCTGTTCGCCCAAGCGCATCACGGCGTCCCATTGCTCGGGGGTGTAGGGCTTGGTAACGCGGGGCGACTCGTACAGGCGGGTCACTTCCATGTGGTGGCTGAACTCCACCTCGCACTTGTCCACGCCGCCTTCAATTGGTGCCGCGCCGGACGGCTGCGGGGTGCAGGCCAGCGGAATGTGCCCTTCGCCGGCCAGCAAGCCAGACGTGGCATCCAGACCGACCCAGCCGGCGCCGGGCAGGTAAACCTCGCACCAGGCGTGCAGGTCGGTGAAGTCGACTTCGGTGCCGCTGGGGCCGTCCAGCGCCTTCACGTCGGGCTTGAGCTGAATCAGGTAGCCCGACACAAAGCGTGCGGCCAGCCCGCAGTTGCGCAGCAGTTGCACCATCAGCCAGGCCGAGTCGCGGCAGGAACCGCTGGCCTTGGTCAGGGTTTCCTCGGGCGTTTGCACGCCGGGCTCCATACGGATGGTGTAGTTCACATCGTTGTGCACCATGGTGTTCATATCCACCAGGAACATGACGCTGCGGCGCTTGGTGTAGTCCAGCTTTTTCAGGTAGGCGGCCACCAGCGGCGTGACCGGGTCAGCCATCAGGTAGGGGGCCAGCTCCTGTTTGAGGTTGGCTTCGTAGGTGAAAGGGAACTCTTCGGCCTCGGGTTCCAGGAAGAAGTCGAACGGGTTGTAGACCGACATGTCGACCACCAGATCGACGGTGACCTTGAATTCCTTGGTTTTTTCGGGGAACACCAGGCGCGCCTGGTAATTGGCAAACGGGTCTTGCTGCCAATTCATGAAGTTCAGTTCGGGCTCGACCTTGAGGGAGTACGAAATGACCTTGCTGCGGCAATGCGGGGCCGGGCGCAGGCGAATGACCTGCGGGCCCAGGTTCACGAGGCGGTCGTAGGAGTAATGGGTAACGTGGTTGAGCGCTGCGTGGATAGACATGAACGGATCTCGGTAGATAAATGCGGTCGCCTTAAACGGCGAAGCAGTTCCCAAGGATATTAGCAAGAGATGGGCCATCTTCCATGACAGGGGTAGCATGCAGGCCATGCCCGACGCGCTTTCTTCATCCTACGAGCCGTCGGACACCCGAATCGGTCCGTTTGCCGCGCTTTTGGGCTGGGTGCTGGGCGTAGCGCTGCAGTTGCAACAAGGGGCTTTGTGGCCGGTGGCGGACTACGTTGCGCTGCTGCTGCCCGGTTTGCTGGGCGCGGGCTGGCTGCTGTTGAAGCACAGACTGCCGTTGGGCGGATGGCCGCGCCGTCTGCTTTGGTGCTTGCTGGCTGCCTTGCTGGGGTTTGGCAGCACCGGGTTGCGCGGTCTGGCATTTGAGTCCACCGCGTTGCCGGCGGCTCTGGAAGGGCGCGATGTGCTGCTGACGGGCGTGGTCACCGGCTTGCCCCATCGCAACGAAATCGGGCTGCGCTTCACCTTGGACGTTGAGTCCGCCATGCTAGACGGCCAGCCCGTCGCCCTGCCGCCGAAGGTGGACGTGGGCTGGTACGGCGGTGCCTATTCCATGGCCGGCGAGGTGCTGTCGCTGCAACGCCAGCCGCTCGATGTGCGCGCCGGCGAGCGCTGGCGCATGCTGCTGCGACTCAAGGCACCGCATGGCAACCGCAATCCGCATGGTTTTGACTTTGAGTTGTGGATGTGGGAGCGCGGCGTGCAGGCCAGCGCCTCGGTGCGGGCCGGTGCCGCCGACCCTGTGCCGCAGCGCCTCGGCCAAACATGGAGGCACCCCGTCTCATGGCTGCGCCAGGTGGTGCGCGAGCGCATTGCCAGCCACGTCGAGCAGCGTCAGTTTGCCGGGCTGATTGCGGGGCTGGTGGTGGGCGACCAAGCAGCCATTGACCGTGTCGACTGGGATGTGTTCCGGGCCACCGGTGTGGCGCATCTGGTCAGCATTTCGGGGCTGCATATCACCATGTTTGCCTGGGGCGCAGCCTGGCTCGTGGGCCGGTTATGGCGCCGCTCCAGTCGGCTGAGCCTGGCGCTTGCCGCACCCACAGCGGCGCTGTGGGGCGGCGTGGCGCTGGCGCTGCTGTACTCGCTGTTTTCGGGCTGGGGGCTGCCGGCCCAGCGCACCTGTTTCATGCTGGCGACCGTGGCGCTGCTGCGCGCTGCAGGTGCCCGCTGGCCCTGGCCCCAGACCTGGATGCTGGCCTGCGCTGCGGTGGTGCTGGCCGACCCCTGGGCCTTG
>CAKZJN010000422.1 GCA_936943465.1 uncultured Rhodoferax sp. | reverse complement strand
GCCAGGAAGTGTTCCTGTCCGTCCTTGCCTACGCCCAGGATCAGCGGTGAGCCGGCGCGCGCGCCAATCAGGCGGTGCGGTTCGTCCTTGCAGAACACGCCAATGGCGTAGGCGCCGTGCAGTTGCAGCACGGCCGCCTTGACCGCTTCGAACAGGTCGCCGTCGTACAGGCTGTCAATCAGGTGGGCGATGACTTCGGTGTCGGTCTGGCTGTCAAACACATAGCCGCGGGCCTTGAGGCTGGCGCGCAGTTCGTCGTGGTTTTCGATGATGCCGTTGTGCACCAGCGCGATGTGGCCGGCCTGGGCCGAGGCGTTGGCACCGGGGCCATGGCTGAAGTGGGGGTGGGCGTTGTGCACCGCGGGTGCGCCGTGGGTGGCCCAGCGGGTGTGGGCGATGCCCAGGGTGCTTTGCAACTGGGTGCTGGCGATTTGCGCGTTCAGCTCCGACACGCGTGACGTGCTGCGCGCACGGCGCAGGCCGGGCTGGCCGTCTTGCGCATAGACGGCGACGCCGCAGGAGTCGTAGCCCCGGTATTCCAGGCGTTCCAGGCCTTGAACGAGGATGGGGACGATGTTGCGGGTTGATACCGCGCCGACGATGCCACACATAGCTTGTTACTCCAGCAAATTGCAATGGGCCAAATCGTATGGCTGCTGTAATGAAATATGGATTTGTAATTTAAACAAAAATGTAATTTAATTGCAAACAACGTACTTTGTGAAATTTAATTCAACTGAAGTTTAAAAAATGAATGAAATCGCACTTGATGCCATGGATGTAGACATCTTGAATTGCCTTCAGAAGGATTCCTCGCTCAGCAACCAGGATTTGGCCCAAAAGGTCCACACCTCGGCCCCCACCTGCTTGCGGCGCATCAAGCGGCTGCGCGAAGCCGGGCTGATCGAGCGCCAGATTGCGGTGCTTAACCCGCAGGCGCTTGCGCAGGCCATCGGCCATGGGCTGACGGCCATTGTGGAGGTCACGCTCGACCGCCAAAGTGCCGAGGAACTGGAGCGCTTTGAGGCGCGGGTGGTGCAGGATGAGGCGGTGCAGCAGTGTTACCGCGTGTCCCCCGGGCCCGACTTTGTGCTGGTGGTGCACACCGCCCATATGCCGGCCTATCAGGCGCTGGTGCAGCGGCTTCTCACAGCGGATGCCAATGTGCGCAACGTCAAGGCGTTCTTTAGTGTCAAGCGGAGCAAGTTTGGAGCCGAATTGCCATTGCATTCGGTTTAAAGTGGGGCCACTACAGACAGGGGCCCATGCGACGATTTCTTGACTTGATGGTGGAGACACTGGGAATCAACCTGGTGGATGAAATTGAACTCGAAGAGCGGGTGCGGCACCTGCGCTCTACGGTCACCATCTGCAACACCTGCGCGATCGGGTTTTCCATCTTCAATATTTCCCAGCCGGGCACCGAATTGCTCGGGTTTGCGGAAGTGCTCAGCATCCTGCTGTTTTTCGGACCGGCTTCCCTGCTGCTCAACCGACCCGAAAAAATCGATCTGGGCGAGCGGCTGTTGCTGGCCGGTGCGCTGTTTATTTCCTGTTCGCTGATTGTGTTTGGCGGGATTGAAGGAACCGGCCTGTTCTGGGTTTACTCGGTCCCGTTTCTGACGTTCTTTATCAAGGGGCAGCGCCGGGGCTGGTATTACAGCCTGGCATTTTTTGTCTGCCATGCGCTGTGCATTCTGCTGATCAACCCCAACTTTTCCTTTGCCTATCGCTACACGCCGATATTGACCACCCACTTCCTGCTGTCGATGGGGTTTTACGTCATGGTGGCGGCCGCGTTCAACCACGCCCGTAGCCGGTTCGAGGTTCAGTTGCACCAGCGCAAGACCGAAGCCGAGGCTGCCAGTTTGGCCAAGTCGCGCTTTCTGGCCGCCGCCAGCCACGACCTTCGACAGCCCGCCCACGCACTCGGCTTATTCGTGGCCCGCCTGAACCAGTTGCCCAACGACCCACAAACGCGCGAGCTGGTGGCGGGTGTGGACGCTTCGGTGCAGGCCTTGCAGGACATGCTGAATGCATTTTTTGATTACTCGCGGCTGGACTCCCAACTGACCCAGGCGAGTCCGCGCAGCTTTGAGCTCGACACCGTGTTCGAGAAGCTGCGCACCAGTTTTTCCGATACCGCCCACCTCAAGGGCCTGCGACTGCGCATCCGCCCCACCCGGGTGTGTGTACACAGCGACCCGGTGTTGCTGCAGCGTGTGCTGCTCAACTTGTTGAGCAACGCGGTTCAGCACACGCATGTGGGCACGGTGTTGCTCACCTGTCGCCCGAGTCGGCAAGC
>CAKZJN010000421.1 GCA_936943465.1 uncultured Rhodoferax sp. | reverse complement strand
CCGGAATCGGGTAGGCCAGAAACGAGGAGTTGCTGAACGACAGCGGAATGATGACCACGATGGGCAACAGCAAAAAGCCGAGCACCGCTGCGCACACCACGCGCAGGCCGTACCAGCCCAGCTTGTCGGCCAGCGTGAAATAGGCAGGGAATTGGGAGGGCTTCATGGTCAGCCTAAAGAGAGTTCGGCCTTGCCGAATTTGCGGTACACGGCGTACAGCGCCAGCGTGGTGACCAGCAGCACCGAGCCCAGGGCGCAGGCCATGCCCCAGTTGACTTCCACGTTGGTGTACTGCGCCACGTAGTAGCTCAGCATCTGGTCGCCGGCGCCACCCAGCAGCGCGGGGGTCACGTAGTAGCCAATCGAGGTGATAAACACCAACAAGCCACCGGCGGCAATGCCGGGGTAGGTTTGCGGCACATAAATGCGGAAGAAGGCGGCCAGCGGTGCGCTGCCCAGCGATACGGCCGCACGCACAAAGTTGGGCGGCACCGACTTCATCACGCTGTACAGCGGCAGGATCATGAAGGGCAGCAGGATGTGCACCATGGCAATCACCACCCCCAGACGGTTAAACAGCAGCGGTACCGGGCTGTCGGTCACGCCACTGAACATCAGAAAACGGTTCACCAGCCCGTTGGTTTGCAG
This sequence comes from uncultured Rhodoferax sp., assembly GCA_936943465.1. Classification (GTDB taxonomy): domain Bacteria; phylum Pseudomonadota; class Gammaproteobacteria; order Burkholderiales; family Burkholderiaceae_C; genus Allorhodoferax. The sequence goes on along the minus strand of CAKZJN010000421.1, from coordinate 2,356 downwards.
CAGCACGATCCAGGCCGCAATGCGCACCAGCACCGAAGTCCAGAACGGCAGCAGCACCAGAATCATCATCAGGTTGGCGCGACGCTCGCTCAGGGTGGACAGCCAGTAGGCCAACGGGTAGCCAATCAAAATACAAACGATGGTCACTACCGCGCTGATCGAAAAGGTGCGCAGCAGGATGTCGCTGAACGCGGCTTCGTCCTTGCCTACGCGCACGATGCTGCCGTCCACATCGCGCTTCAAGTCGATCGAGGTCAGCAAGTAGTCGGGCGTCCAGCGTGAGCTGTTCTTGGCAATCGCCAGCCAGTAGGGCGTCTCGCCCCAGCGCGCGTCCACTTCCAGCAACTTGGCCTTTGCCTCTGCAGCAGGCAGATCGCGCACGTCGAGCTTGGCGCGGTAGGTGCTCATGATGAGGGAGCGGGCGCCGCTCACTTCGGAATTCAGTCGTCGCGCCAGCACGCCGGCCTGCGCGGTCTCGGGGATGGCATTCAGGTCGATGACCAATGCCTTGTAGGCCTCATCGGGGGGAGTCGCTTTGTGGTCCCAGCCGGAGAGGGCTTTGCCGGTGTGAACCAGGGTGTCGGCCACCTCGGGGTTCTCCACGGCGCGAATCAAAAGGGCTCCCAGCGGCACCAGAAAGGTGACCGCCAGGAACACCAGCAGGGGCAGTGTCAAAGCCATGGCACGCAGGCGCTTGCGCCTCTCAACCCGGGCCAGCTTGCCAGCCAGGGACAGTGAAGGAAGCACGGCTGTGGTCATGGTCTGTCTTACCCCCGGCTCAGCTTATTGCGCAGCCCAGGCAGCGAAACGCTTTTCCAGAGCTTCGCCCTGGTCAGCCCAGAAGCTGATGTTGAACTGCAAAGCGGTCTTGCTGTTGGCAGGCGAGGTGGGCAGCATGGCCAGAATCTTCGGGTCGATCTTGGCCAGGGCCTTGTTGTTGGTGGGGCCGTAGGAGATGTGCTTGGTGTACTCCGCTTGCTCTTCCACGCTGGCAGCCATGGCGATGAACTTCTCGGCTGCAGCCTTGTTGGGCGTGCCCTTGGGCATAACCCAGAAGTCCAGGTCATAAATGCCACCGGTCCAGGTGATGCCGAGGTTCTTGCCTTCGCGCTGGGCAGCGTCAATACGGCCGTTGTAGGCGGTGGTGATGGCCACGTCGCCGGCAACCAGGAACTGGGGCGGCTGTGCGCCGGCTTCCCAGAACTGGATGTTGGGCTTGAGTTCAGTCATCTTCTTGAAGGCGCGGTCGGCACCGTCCTTGGTAGCCAGAACCTTGTAGACGTCGGCAGGAGCCACGCCGTCAGCCATCAGAGCGAATTCGAGGTTGTAACGCGGGCCCTTGCGCATGCCGCGCTTGCCGGGGAACTTCTTCACGTCCCAGAAATCAGCCCAGGTCACGGGAGCGGTCTTCAGTTTGTCGGCGTTGTAGGCCATCACGGTGGACCAGACAAACGCACCGACACCGCACTCATGCACGGCTGCGGCTTGGAAGTCGGACTTGGGAGGCAGCTTGGACCAGTCGAGCTTTTCAAACAGGCCTTCGTCGCAGCCACGGTTGATATCGGGGCTTTCGACTTCCACCACGTCCCAGGTGACTTTCTTGGCTTCGACCATGGCCTTGATCTTGGCCTGCTCGCCGTTGTATTCCACCTGCACCACCTTGGTACCGGTCTTCTCGAAGGGCTCAAAGTAGGCCTTCTTCTGCGCGGCACCGTTGGCACCACCAAAGTTCACCACAGTGATCTGGCTTTGTGCCATGGCCGGAATAGCCATTACCGCAGCGACGGCAATCATCAAGGTCTTCATTTTCATCGACGTTTCCTTTTATTGAGAGAGTTGAAATGCTGAAGGTTCAGCGGTACACACGCAGGTGTTCTGTGGGGGCATGGACGTGGAACGTCTGGCCAATTTGGGGCAGCGCGGCATGCGCCAGCGGCATCTTGATGGTGGCCGGTTCCTGGCCGCTGATGTCGCAGCGCACGCGCAGGTGGTCACCAAAATAAATCAGGTCGATCATGCGGGCTTCGAGCGTGTTGGCTCCGGGGCCGCTGGCCAGTTGCAAGCGCTCCGGGCGCACACCGCACTGCACGGCATCGCCCACCTGCGTCTGGTTCACGTTCACGCCCTGCAACTGCACGCCGTTGGGCAACGCTACCGTGCAGCCGTTGCCACTGGTCGCGGTGACCTTGCCATCCAGCACCGTGCTGTCGCCGACAAAGCTGGCAACAAAGCGGTTGGCCGGGGTTTCGTACAGCGTTTCCACCACGTCAATCTGCTGGATGATGCCGTCGTTAAACACCGCCACGCGGTCCGACATGGTGAGCGCTTCCGACTGGTCGTGCGTCACATACACAAA
>CAKZJN010000420.1 GCA_936943465.1 uncultured Rhodoferax sp. | reverse complement strand
GAGCTTGGCGCCATTCTCGAAGCCCAGAAGGCCGCCGCTGCCAGCATGCAAAGCATGATCGAAAAGGTTCAGGGCCTGGACAGTTACATCGCGGAGTTGCAGTCCATGGCCGGAGATGTGGCACAGATTGCCCATCAATCCAACCTCCTGTCCCTCAACGCTGCGATTGAAGCGGCCCGCGCCGGCGATCTGGGTCGCGGCTTTGCGGTGGTTGCAAAGGAGTTCCGCACCCTGTCCAACAAGTCGGGCGAGACTGGCAAGTTGATGGCAGAAAAGGTCGCCGTTATCAGCGCCGCCATCGCCGATGCCTGCCAGGTTGTTCAGGATTCGGCCGAAGCACGCGAAGCACGCGCACAAACCTCGCAAGAAACCATCACCCGTGTGATGGCTGACTTCAACGGCATTACCAGCGCATTGCAGCGCTCCAGTTCCCTCCTCAAAACAGAAAGTATGGGGATACAAACCGAGGTCAACCAGTCGCTGGTTCAACTCCAGTTTCAGGACCGCGTGAGCCAGATCATGACGCAGGTCACCAAGAGCATCGACACTTTGCCGACCACGCTGCGGGATCAACTCCGTGACTACCAGCAAACCCATCGACTGGAGCGTCTGGATGCCGAAACCATGCTCAAGAATTTGCAAAAGAGCTACGTCATGGCGGACCAGCACATCATCCACCAGGGTGGAAAAGTGGAACAAAAGAACACCACTGACATCAGTTTTTTCTAGGAAGTAACCATGGCAAAAACCATCATGATTGTTGACGACTCAGCCTCCATGCGCCGGGTAGTAGGCATTGCGCTCAAGGGCGCGGGCTACGACGTCATCGAAGGCTGTGATGGCAAAGACGCCTTGTCCAAACTCACCGGGCAAAAAGTCCACATGATCATCAGCGACGTGAACATGCCGGTCATGGATGGCATCACCTTTCTCAAGGCCGTGAAGGCGATGCCGGCCTACAAGTTCACCCCGGTCATCATGCTCACCACCGAGTCTGAAGAGTCCAAAAAGCGCGAAGGCCAGGCGGCCGGAGCCCGCGCATGGGTCGTAAAGCCCTTCCAGCCGGAGCAATTGATCAACGCTGTGCAAAGGCTGTGTCTGCCATGAGTACCGCTGCTATTCGCATCGAAGGCGAGTTCACCATATTCACCGCGGCAGAGCTCAAGCCGGTGGTGCTCTGCACGCCCCCGCCGCAGGAAATTGACCTGTCCGGTGTCACTGAAATTGATTCCGCCGGCGTGCAACTGCTGATGGTGGCCAAGCGCACCGCGGTGGAACAAGAACGCGAACTGCACCTGGTCGGTCACAGCCCGGCGGTCATTGAAGTGTTTGAGCTGCTGAATGTGGTCGGCTACTTCGGCGACCCGCTGCTCATGGAACCCAGCGAGAAAACAAAATGAACCTCGACGACGCACTTGAGACGTTCATCCTTGAATGCCGCGAGCTCCTGGAAGACATGGAGACAGCACTGCTGTCGGTGGAGCAGGCCGAGGACAAGGACCAGTTGGTCAATGCCATTTTTCGCGCGGCCCACACCATCAAAGGCTCTAGCGGCCTGTTCAGTCTGGACCATGTGGTGGCGTTTACCCATGTGGTGGAAAGCGTGCTGGACCGTGTCCGCGCAGGCAAACTCAAAATCGCCGACAAGCTGGTGGTTCTGCTGCTGGCTTGCTGTGACCACATCGGCTCGCTGATTGACGGCGTAGCGGCCGGAGAAACCGAGGGCACACCGGAGTTGCAACAGCAGGGTGACCCGTTGGTTGCGCAACTGCGCTCCTATCTGGACCCCGCCCCCAAAGCAGCAGCAACAGCGGCATCGGCCAATGCCGTGGTCGGCTCCGAAGAGCAGGTCAAGCGCATCAACGGTAACGGGGTGAATGCGGACCACTGGCATATATCGGTGCGCTTCGGCTCGGACGTGCTGAAAAACGGCATGGACCCGCTTTCGTTCATTCGCTACCTGGGAACCATGGGGCGCATCAGCGGCATTGTGACCATTCCCGATGCCCTGCCCTCCGTCGAGGAGATGGACCCCGAGCTGTGCTACCTGGGGTTTGAGATCGCGTTTCAAAGCCAGTGCGACAAAGCGGCAATTGAGCGGGTGTTTGAATTTGTGCGCGACGACTGCCGTTTGGTGATCCTGCCGCCCAACAGCCTGATTTCTGAGTACGTAAGCCTGTTGCAACAGCATCAGGGTGAAGGCTCGCGCCTGGGTGACATGCTGGTGAAGTGCGGCACGCTCACCGTGCAGGAGCTGGACCTGGCGCTGAACTCGCAATCCGACACGCCGGCCAAACCCATCGGCACCATTCTGGTCGAGCAGGGCTCGGTGCAGCCTGAGGTGGTGGAGGCCGCGCTCACCAAACAAAAGCAGATCAAGGACATCAGCGCGGCCGAGAGCCGGTCCATCCGGGTCGATGCCGACAAGCTCGACCAGCTCATCAACCTAGTCGGCGAACTGATCATTGCCGGTGCCAACGTCAACATGATTGCCCACAGGGCAAAGGTTGCGGACTTGCAGGAAAGCACTTCCAAGCTGTCACTGCTGGTGGAAGAAGTGCGTGATAGCGCGCTGCAACTGCGCATGGTGAAGATCGGTGCAACGTTCAGCCGCTTCCAGCGCGTGGTGCATGACGTGTCACGCGATCTGGGCAAAGACGTCGCGCTGGTCATTAACGGCGAAGACACCGAGCTGGACAAGACCGTGGTCGAAAAAATCGGCGACCCGCTCATGCACTTGGTGCGCAATTCGATGGACCACGGCATTGAATCGGCCGATGTGCGCGTAGCGCGCGGCAAGCCGGCCCAGGGCACGTTGAGGCTCAATGCCTTTCATGACTCGGGCAGCATCGTGATTACGGTGCAGGACGATGGTGGCGGTCTGAAGCGCGACCGCATTCTGGCCAAGGCCATTGAACGCGGACTGGTCGAGGCCGGTCACCACCTGTCCGACGCAGAGGTGTACGGACTGATTTTTGAGCCCGGGTTTTCCACGGCCGAAAAAGTGACCAACCTGTCCGGGCGCGGTGTCGGCCTGGATGTGGTCAAGCGCAACATCACCGCCCTGCGTGGCACCGTCAGCCTGGACAGCCAGGAAGGCGTTGGCACCACCGTGAGTGTGCGTCTGCCACTGACGCTGGCCATCATCGACGGCTTCCTGGTGGGCGTTGGCAAATCGGTGTACGCCATTCCGCTGGACATGATTGAAGAGTGCATTGCCTTTTCGGCAGAGTCTGGACACGACTTCACCAATCTACGTGGCGAAGTGCTTCCCTTCATCCGGCTGCGCGAACTCTTTGGCCTTCAGGGCCAGCCCACGCGGGGTGAAAACATTGTGGTGCTCAAGTACAACGGCCAGAAGGCCGGCCTGGTGGTGGACACCCTGATGGGCGAGTTTCAGACCGTGATCAAACCCTTGGGCGAGATGTTCAACCAGGTGAAGTGCATCAGCGGCTCCACCATTCTGGGTAACGGGGGGGTGGCATTGATTCTGGATGTGCCGGCGCTGGTGCGTCAGGCCATGGCTGGCAAAGCCAAGCCACCGCAAGAGTTCGCGCTAAGCGCGCCGTAGCTGTCAAGCTGCGGAGAAGAGTGTTTGGGTCGATTAGCGAGACGTTTGTTTAAATAGAAGGAGTAGTGATGTTTGCAAATATGAAATTAGCCGTAAAACTCGGCCTGGGCTTTGCGGCAACGCTGGCACTGCTCATCATCATTTCGGTGGTCAGCTATACGCGGGTGGGCACACTGAACACAGAAATTGAAAATCTGAT
>CAKZJN010000419.1 GCA_936943465.1 uncultured Rhodoferax sp. | reverse complement strand
GATCCAGCATCACGAGTATTGGGGGCTGCGGTGGTTCAATGATTTGAATGCGCTGCCATTCATTTTCTAGCGAAGCAAAGGCGACCTCTACCCGAGCGCAGTCGCGTAGCAACGTGCCCCATATTGCGGCTAACGCCAAGAACAACGCGATTACCACGTGTCTCGGCATCTTCAACAGGACAGGTGCGCTAACGCGCATTTGCAATATCCCCATGAAGAGCCCCAGAGGCAACAAGAAATACGCGTAGTACAAAGGCATTTCAAACATCGCGTGATTTCCCACCACCACCAGCGTCATAAACAATACTGCGTCACAGGCATTTGCAAGCCTGCGGAAAAGGCAAACAACCCAACAAGAAAGCGCCGTCAGAACGATACTTCCGATTGGAATTCCCAACCACAAACACGCGTCAATGATCAGGGTGTGCGCATAGGAATAGGTATGACCCAGATTGGGGTGGGCCAACGCAACAGCCATCTGTGCCGCACCCACCTGTCCAACCCCCCAGCCAACCCAAGGGCGCGCCGCTATGGCCTCCAACATGGCATTCCACATCGGCAAGCGTAGCCCTGCCTGGCTCCACCGACTGCCTAAGTCAGCGCCCGCGCTGCCGTTCAAAATCCATGTGATCCATTCGGTGCTGAACAATACGAGTCCGACGTAAACCAGTGCCAAGCCCCCGCTTACTTGTGGCAGCAAAGTAAAACGCCAAAGCTTGCGCTGCACGATGACAAACATAAAGAGCAAGGCTAAACCTACCGATGCAGTGCGTGAGCCTGTTAGCGCGATACCGATCAACAGGAATACTGCTGCAAATACCGCAATCTCTCCCCGCAAGGAGGATCTCTCGAATCCCCAAAGCAAACCTAACAGACCCCAAATCTGAAGTGTTGCCAATTGGTTAGGCTGACCCAAATTTGCAAATGGTCTTTCCTGCGGGCTCCACATCACGGCAAGACCTAGGTGACTGCCATCTAGCAGTTGGTAAAGCTGCAAGCCTACTGATAGCAAAGAGGCAAATCCAATTGCTGCGAACAAGGCATCTGCCAATGCGTCAGGAGCTCCCTGCTCCCAATGCGAACCCAACACTTGAGTGGCAGCGAAACCAAAGACGAACAAGGAGTACAGCCAGGCTGTTCCCATACTGGGAAGGTGACCCGCTGCATATTGAACCCAAGGTAGAAGGGCCATTGCAGCAGTCCAAAAAGCCGCCCGGTTTAGCACGACCTGCGAACGCGCGAGAAATACCACCATGCCAGCCACAAACACCCAACTGGTTATCCATGCATCTGCAAAGAGGGAAAACCAGGGTCGATAGTGGTTGGGCATCAGCCAAGTCAACGCAATCGCGAAGGCCCAGCATAACCGCCAGTAACCATGGTTGAACCTAGGCATTGCTTACTTGAAAGCGCAAAAAAAGCACCCGAAGGTGCTTTTTTGGAATGAGCTTGAATCAGCTCTTTGGAAGGAACTTAGCCGCGGTAGTTGCGAACTTTCCAGTTCCAGAGATCGTCCACTTCAAACCAGTTCCGGCAGTGCAATCACCAGTGTATACAATTGTGTCATCTGCATCTACGGCACTGCCAATAGCATTGAACGCCGCAGTAATCACGATCTTATTCGCCCCTGTTCCACTGCTGGTCACAGCCACACTCTTCACGTAATTGCCTTTAATATTGGTAGCAGTTGCATCAAGGCCCAACGAAGCATTCATAGCAGTCGCATCAGCGGCCGGAATGGTTTGCTCACTACATGCCAAGCCAGATGCCGTACGCGCAGGAGAAGTTACCGACGCGACTTCTGACACTTTCGCCTTCACCGTGTAATCCTGATAAGCCGGCAACGCCACCGCAGCCAGAATACCAATAATCGCCACGACGATCATCAGTTCGATCAGGGTGAAACCCTTTTGCATAGAACGTTTCATATCAGCTCCTTGAGTGAAAAAGTTAAGGACCCTTCTATGTGCAGATTCTGTGCCATGCCATTTGGGTTTCGCTTTTACTGAATTGGCCGCAATTAGTGACCAAATGCGCGTCACATCCCATTAACACCTGACAAACTTCGACAGCCGTGACAATTTTGTCAGCCCCGCCCGTTACTTGATGCAGACTTGCCGGACCATCTTCAGGTCGGTCAGGCCCATCATGATTTTTTCCATGCCGTCCATCTTCAGAGTCCGCATGCCACCTTCGACGGAGGCGGCAAACAGTTCGGCGACGCGGGCGCGTTCCTGAATCAGCTTTTTGACGAGATCGTCGGCCACCAGCAATTCATGCAGGCCGACGCGGCCTTTGTAGCCGGTCTTGTTGCACTTGTCGCAGCCGACGGCGCGGTACAACCGGATCTGGCCGTTTTCACCGTAGGTCTGGGTCCACTGGTCGACCATCTTCTTGCTTTCGCCGGCGTAGTCGGCGGTCCAGGCCTTGGAGTGACGCAGCTCTTCGGCGTATTCGGCGGCAAACAGGCGCAGCTCTTCTGCGTCCGGCACGTAGGCTTCCTTGCAGTCGCACAGGCGTTTGGCCAGGCGCTGGGCCAGGATGCCCAACAGCGCATCGGCAAAGTTAAACGGGTCCATGCCCATGTCCATCAAGCGGGTGATGGACTCGGGCGCCGAGTTGGTGTGCAGGGTCGAAAACACCAGGTGGCCGGTGAGCGACGCTTCCACGCCCATGGACACGGTTTCCTTGTCGCGCGACTCGCCGACCATGATGATGTCCGGGTCGGCACGCAAAAACGCCCGCATGATCAGCGCGAAGTCGATGCCGGCCTTCTTGTTGATCTGCACCTGGCGCAGGCCTTTTTGCGTAATTTCAACCGGGTCCTCGGCCGTCCAGATCTTGGTGTCGGGCGTGTTGAGGAACTTCAGGATCGAGTGCAGCGTGGTGGTCTTACCCGAACCGGTCGGGCCGCAAACATAAAACAGGCCATACGGTTTGCTGACCGTGGCCTCCAGGCGCGTCTTGTTGTGCGGGGTGAGGCCCAGCTTTTCCAGCGGAATCGGTTCGCCCGCAGCCAGAATCCGCATGACCACGTCTTCCACGCCTCCAGCCGACGGGATGGTCGCCACCCGCAGCTCAATGTCGAGCGGGCCGTATTTCTTAAACTTGATCTTTCCGTCCTGCGGCTTGCGGCGCTCGGAAATATCCAGGTCGCACATGATCTTCAGGCGCGTCACCATGGCCTGCCGGAAGTGGGCCGGCACTTCAATATACGGAATCAGGCTGCCATCAATGCGGAAGCGAATGCCGGTCTTGAACTTGCCCGGCATCGGTTCGATGTGAATGTCCGACGCCTTCTGGTTATAGGCATCGATGATGACCTTGTTCACAAACTTCACCAACTCGTTGTCGGCTGCAGCCGACTCCAGCGAGTCTTCGTTGCTGCCGTCATCGATCGGGCCGCCATCCATATCGGCCAGCAACTGGTCAATCGAGGTGTTGTCGATGGCTGCGCCAAAAAGCTGGGCCAGGGTCAACTCAAAGTCATGCAGGGTGCTGACCCGGTACGCAAACTTGGTAATGCGCGGAAACACCTGTGGAACGATGCGCGAACCGCGCACGGCCTCCGGGTCGCGGCACATGACCAGCAGCCCCTCCGGCGAATCTTCCAACGGAATCCAGCCCTGCTCTTCCACAAACTCGCGCTTGAGGACGCCATGCATCGACTCCGAGCGAATGCGTCCCGCATTGAAGGGTTCATACGGCACGCCAAAGAATTTCGACAAGGCGGCGCCAACCTGAACCGGCTTGATTTTGTAGTTGCGAATCAGCAGCGCCTCGACCGACTCTTCTTCCTTGCGTGCGTCATGGACGCATTGCACCAGTTCTTCTTCGGTCAGCAAACCGTCGGCGACCAGCCCATCAAACTTGGTCGCTTTGCGGCGCGGCCCGTCTTCTACCTTGGTGGCACGCTGCCGGATGGCGGTGGCCAACGTCTTGCAGACCTCAGCAACGCCATCAAGTTCGAGCGCCCCAAACGGTTCGTCACTCTTGTTGTTAATGACCTGCAACACCCCAAGCAGGGTTTCGCCATCCAGAATGGGCGCCACCAGCATTTGGCGCGTACGGTAGCCGGACCGGCGGTCGACCTCCTTTAAGAAAGTAAGGGACGGATGAATGCGCTTGAGCGCATCGTCGTCATACACATCGGGCAGGTTCAGCGCCTTCTTGCTGTAGGCCACATAACCCGCCAGGCTTTGCGGCGAAATGGGCAGCTTGAGGTCGCGGCTGCTGTTGAGGCCGGTCTTGATCTTGGACACGATCGACATCCGGTCTTCATTGACCGCGTACAGCGTCAGCCGGTCTGCATTCAACAGCTTGCAGATGTCCTGGCTGGTCTCGAGCATGATCTGCTCGACGTTTTCGGTGTCGTGAATACGCGCCGTGACCTGGTGCAACTGGCGATAAAACAGGGCTTCAAAGGTCATGCCCCGCTTTTGTGAGGGCAGCTTTTGCGACTCAAAAAAGGCCAGTTCCGCCGAATTTTCAGCGCCCATGTTTGGCAGCACGGCGCTCATAGCTCGAACTCCTGACCGGCACGCAACCAGCGAATGTCGTGCGTCACATGGGCGCCGAACGGCATGGTCTGATCGAAACGCTGAATTTCCGACATGATCATGTCGGTTTCTTTCGGCTTGGTATGGGTGATGTAAATGGGGAAGCGCTTTTCTTTGTCGATGCAATCAAGCTCTTGCGCCAGCGACTCGGGCGACAAATGCAGGCTGCGCCGGGCCAGATCTTTTTCGCGGTTGCTAAAGGCAGTCTCTATGACCAGCATCGCCACCCGCAATTGATTGACCCGCCGCCAGAAGGCGGCATTGCGTTCGGTGTCACCGCTGAATACCCAGCAGCCGTTGCCCGAGGCAATCGCATAGCCCACGGCTGGCACCGTGTGCACCGCCGGGAGCACCTCGACCACCTTGTTGGCAAACTCCAGCGTCTGTCCGCAACTGATCTCGTAAAAACGCACAAACGGGTTATCCACCGAGGGAATGCGCGTGAAGTCCGGCCAGATGACGTCATTGAATACATGGGTTTTCAGTGCGGCAATGGTGCCCGCCAGGGCATACACCTTGAGCGGTTCCTTGCGCAGGGACGCCACCGTATCCAGCATGAGCGGCAACGCGGCCACATGGTCCAGATGCGAATGGGTCAGCAGCACGCTGTGCACGCGCTGCATTTCGTCGATCGTCAGGTCGCCCACGCCGGTTCCTGCATCCACCAGCACATCGTCATCAATCAAAAACGACGTGGTTCTGCAGTCTTTGGCAATAGCGCCGGAACAACCGAGTACGCGGACTTTCAAGACACTGGCCTCATTTGGTTTCAAAGTTGGTGGCGCCGTCCCACTCAGGGTCAAACGGCAGCAGGCGCATCGATGCGACACGCTCCGAGTAAAGCTGATAAAGGTACTTGTTGGGGTTGATGCGCATCAAATTCACCAGCATCAATTCTGCTTGATCCCAGTCCTGATTGCGATACGCTTTGAGAAACTTGCCCCAAATAGACAGCTCGTTTTGTGCACCATCGCTCAACTGGCTGACCGGGCCGAGCGGGTAGAAAATGGCAACGGCCTGCGCCTTACCCTTCACGCGCACAAGGTCCAACTCTTCCCAGGCAAACTCCGGGGCCAATTGGCGGGTTGAGTCGCTCACCACAATTTCTACCCCGTAGGCTTTGGAAAGGCCCTCCAGGCGGGAGCCCAGATTCACGCTGTCTCCAATCACCGTGTAGGCCCGGCGGATGTTAGAACCCATGTCGCCCACGCACATGGGCCCCGTATTCAGGCCAATCCCGATGCCAATTTCCGGCAAGCCCTTGGCGCGGTGGTCGGCATTGATATCGCGCACGGCAAACGTCATTTCAATCGCCGATTTCACGGCCAGCCGGGCGTGATCCGGTGTTTCCACGGGCGCGCCCCAGAAGGCCATCACGCAGTCGCCCATGTACTTGTCAATGGTTCCCTTGTTTTGACGGATCAGCGAAGTCAGGTTGCTAAAGACACCCGTCAGCAAGCCCTGCAGTTGGGTGGGCTCCATCTTTTCAGACATCTTGGTGAAGCCGCGCATGTCGCAAAACATGACCGTAAGTTCCCGGTTACTGGCCTTCATGGAATAGGCGTCGGGGTCTTTGACCATCTCATCCACCAATTCCGGCGGCACATAGGTGCCAAACAAATTGGCCAACTCGCGCTTGGTACGGCTCTCCACAAAGTAGCCATAACTCATGTTCAGGCCAAACGCCGTCAGCGCCATGCTGAGCGCCGACGCCAACGGTAGCACCAGTCCATAGGCGTCATACAGCCAGAAGTTGAGGCCGGTCATGGCCAGCGTGACGGCCACGCTCAAACCCACGGCCTGCAACGCTGGCAACAAGGGCAAACCAAACGCCAGAATCAAGCCGGCGACGATCAGACTCAGCACCTCGTATCCCAGCACATAGTCGGGCCGCAACAGCGCGTTGCCATCGAGCAGCCCCGAGATCAGATTGGCATGGGTTTCCACCCCGGGGTAGGCCTCGCTCATGGGCGTCACGCGCAGGTCGAGCAAGCCGGGGGCCGTTGTGCCCACCAACACGATTTTGTCCTGCAGGCTGGCCGCAGGCAGGCGTTTGGCCAAGAGATCGGAGGCCGATATGTATTTAAAGGAGCCCCCCGTCGCACCGCCACGCCCCCGAAAGGGCACCAGCGTTGCCACCCGCGCGTCGACCGGAATCGCCAGGCTCTTGTCACCTTTCTTGAGCAACACCCGGTCCATGCCCTGGTAGGTCTGCGACAGGAAGCGCTCATTGGAAAAGCCCGGCGCCACCGTGGGTGATCCGGCAATCATGCGAAACATGCTGAGCGCCAGCGACTCGTAGTAGTGGCCCTTGTATTCCGCCAGCAACGGCAACGAACGCACGACCCCATCGGGATCGGTAATCGAATTGAAAAACCCAGCGGCAGGCGCCGCCTGGGCCAGCACTTCAAGGTTGGAGCCAAACCCGGTCCACGAAGTAGAAGGAATGACCCGCCCGGCCAACGACTCCGCGAGGATGACCGGCTCGGGCAATACCCCGCTGGTATGGGCCTTGGCGTCACTGTTCAGGTAATAACCCAGCACCACCGGCCGGTTGGCGAGCGCCCGTGCAAACTGACCGTCGTAATCGAGCTGCGGTTGCAAGGTTCGCAGACGATCCACAAAGGCCGTCTGGTCCTTGAGCTCCTTGCTGGCCAGCGCCTGAAGTTGCGGCAGACCGGAGCTGCCATCGGCCTCGGCAAAGACCACGTCAAATCCGACGATGGCAATCTTTTGTTGCTCAAACAGCTCCTCCGTGAGCTGCGCCATGCGATTGCGTCCCCAGGGCCAGCGCCCCACTTCGGCCAAGCTCTTTTCATCAATATCAATGATGACGATGCGCTCATCCAGGGTGTTGGGTGCGGTGGCCTTTAATCGCGCGTCATAAATGATGTCATCCAGCTTTTGCAGCACCGTCAGGTGCCATAAGCCCACGGCGTGCAGCAGAGCCAGTATCAGCGGCAGAAGAGTGACTGCAATGCGCGGCCAGTGCTTGGAAATGGTTTGCATCGAACGCAATCCAAGGGCTTGACTGGGCTGGCCGACTATCCAGCGCCGGCGTTCAGACTTGCACGAACTGCATCTGGGTACCCGCCAGTTCGATCACGTCGCCATGCTTCAGGGGCACCGGATCGGAGGTAATGGTCTGCCCGTTCAAGGTTGGGCTGCCGCCACCTTCAACATGGTGCACCACAAAGCCGTGGTGGCGTTTGGTGATCGCGGCGACCGCAACCGCCGGCTTGCCAATGGTGGTTACCACCTTGGTCAGGGGTACTTCGCGTCCCGCGGCAGCGCCGGTTAGCACCTTGATCGAAGCGGCCTTCAAGGGCGCCACGGACTCAGGCGCGGGCGGCGCACTGGCAGCAGGTGCTTCTGCAGCCGGTGGTCGTACCGGTGCGGCGCTGACGCCAGGCATCTGGCCGGGTTGTACCACCATGGTTTTGTCAAAACTGGTGGAAGACACATCGCCGATAAATTTGATCTTGTATTTACCAACGTCGATGGAGTCGCCATTGAGCAAGGCCTGCTTCTTGATCGCCTTGCCGTTGACATAGGTTCCATTGGTGCTGTTCAGGTCCTCCAGCACCACCTCGGATCCGCTCATAAGAATGACCGCGTGTTCCCCACTGACCGCCAGATTGTCGATCACGATATCGTTATAAGGCCTGCGACCCAAGGTGGTTTTGTCCTTGGTAATCTGCACTTCCTTAATAACCACTTCGTCGATCGAAACGATCATCTTCGGCATGACCGGCTCCTTTTCCTGTAATTTGATTCTGGAAATCTAAAACGCGCGCTATTTTCCTAGCAATCTCGCGATTAGACCCCGCTTTTCACTGGCCTCGGACACTTCGGTCATCAGAACAGAAATATTGTCCCGCCCACCATTGGCATTGGCGGCATCGATCAGCATCTGTGCCTTGTGCTCCAGTCCGGTCTCGGTTGCCAAGATTTTAGCGATGGACGAATCCACCACCATGTCCGACAAGCCATCGGAACACATCAGGTAAACGTCGCCGACCTGCACCGGAATTTCATTGACCTCGAGCAAAACCGACTCTTCCACACCCAAGGCCCGGGTCACCAGATTGCGGATATTGGAGGTTTGCGCCTGTTCGGGCGTCACCAGACCGGCATCGAGTTGCTCCTGCAGCAGCGAATGGTCGCGGGTGATCTGCTCCAGAACGCCGGCGCGAAAACGGTAGCAACGCGAGTCACCGATGTGGCCCAGCATCAGGCCATCTTCGCGGAACACGCCCACCACCAGCGTCGTACCCATGCCCGCGTACTGGGAGTTGCTGTGGGCCGCGTGCAGGATGGAAGCGTTGGCGCTTTCCACGCAAATTTCCATGGCACGCCGTACATCCTTGGAGCGTGCCACCGCACCGGCCTCTTCCAGCCAGCGGTGCAGCTCGGACTTGATGAAGGCCGTAGCCATGCCACTGGCGACTTCACCTGCGTTGTAGCCCCCCATTCCATCGGCCAACACCGCTACTTGCATTTCTTCGTCAAAGGCAACAGCGTCCTCGTTGTTGTCACGGGCCCGTCCGGTATCGGTTTTTGCGCAAAATTTGTAATGCATCAGTGTCTTTATATTTCAATATCGGTGCTGCGGGCCGAGGGCGCTGGGCTGGCCGGCATGTTGGGAACCGTCGCATCAAAGGGCATGGTCTGCTCCATGCCGTTTCGAATCTCCTGAGCCTGATTATCTGGCAGCCGCGAAGCAGTTTGGGCGCTTCCGCCATCAACCGCACGCAAATCTGCCGCAAACTGGTCTCCGGTCTGGTAACGCGTCTCGGGCCGCTTGCTTAAAGACAGCGCCACGACATTGGCCAGGCTTTCCGGCAGCTCGGGTCGCACCAAGCGAATGTCGGCAGCCTCTTCGTTGGCAATCTTGAACATCAATTCCGACATCGACTCGCCCCGGAATGGCAATACGCCAGCCAGCAACTGGTACAACATGACGCCCAGTGAGTACAGGTCGGAACGGCCATCGACCTTCTTTCCGGCCAGTTGCTCCGGCGACATAAAGCTCGGCGTACCCAGCACCAATCCCGTCTTGGTCTTGCTGGAGTCGGTAATGCGGGCGATACCGAAGTCGGTCACCTTGACGGTATCACTGGCCCGCTCATACATGATGTTGGCCGGCTTGATATCGCGGTGCACCACGTTCTGGCGGTGGGCGTAGGCCAGCGCCTCGGCCACCCGCGCCACGATGCTCAGCACCGTCGCAACCGGCAGCAGTTGATCGGCCTTGCAGTGTTCGGCCAGATCACGCCCCTTGAGAAATTCCATGGCAATAAAGGCCAGGTCGTGCTCTTCACCGGCATCAAAGATGGTCACGATGTTCTGGTGCTGCAGACGCCCGGCGGTTTCGGCCTCACGGAAGAAGCGCTCGCGGGCGTCCACCAGTTCGTCACCCGAAAACTCCTGACTCAAAGCCATGGTCTTGATGGCGACGACGCGGCCAATCTTGGGGTCCTTGCCCAGATACACCACGCCCATGGCGCCCTTGCCCAGTTCCTTTTCCACCTGGTAGCGGCCCAGCATGGGTTTTTCGACGGCACCGCTGTCCAAAATCAGCGTCCCTCCTGCATGGCCGGTGTTACCGCCCAGCATCACAGTCTCCGAAAGGTTTTTGGCGCGGTTAAGTTTGACCTGAATGTCTTTGTAATTCGCGTCAAAAGCGGCCATATGGGAATACACCGCCTCGGCCTTGTTGAACTGGCGCTTGCGCTCAAAGTCCAGCGCCAGGCTATACAAGTTACCCATTACCGCCTCGCCCATGGGAACGCGACGGAAACGGTCAAAGGCCATATCGAGTTGGCCCTGCCCCTGCAGTGCCAGCCCCATCATGCGGTTGGTTTCAGCCGATTCTTCGTCTGACTTGGCCTTGCCGGCTTCGGTCATCAGGAAGCGTTTGGTCGTCAGCGCCAGGTGCCCCAGCAGCAAGGCCACCGCCGGAAACACCAGCTTCAACCAGGTCGCCGACGCCGACAACAGGCCGAACTCCGCTACCAACAGTACGGCAAACAGGACCAGCGTGATGAGTGCCGCCTTCCCTGCGGTCAATCGCGGCAAGGCAGCCACCACATAGGCCGCCACCAGCAAGAAGGCTCCCAACGAAGCCCAAATACCCCAGGACGGTTGCACGATGAAGTGCTCATTCAGGATGCTGGAGGTGATATGCGCTACCGTTTCGGCAGGCGACAGGCCCGGGCTACCCGGCACCGGAAACTGCACACCCACACCGGCCGCCGTAGCGCCAATGATGACGATCTTGTCGGCATATTTGGCGGCTGGAATCTTGCCGGTCAGCACGTCGTAGAACGAATCCACAGCAAAAGCCGGACGACCATCGCGGCCCCGATAGAACTGCGGCAGCATCAGGGCCGACGCATCGGTGCGCACGTGCAGTTTGCCCAACTGCACGGCTTCTCCCGCCTGCAGCTTGATATCAGACGGGCCCAGGTTCAAACTTTTCATGGCCGCCAGCAGCGAAAGCGAAGGAACGTCCTTGCCAAAGTAGTTCACCAGCAGCGGTTCGGTTCGGACGGCACCATCCACATCGGGAAACTGATTCAAATGCCCGACGCCAGCCGCTGCATTGCCAAACGTCTCCAGTGGATGCAGCCCGCGTGTCGCACTGATGGAATAACCATTGACATCGTCAAGCGCCATCTTGAGGGCAAACGGCGGCAAAGGCGTGTCGGCCTTGCCCTGCTGTTCGCCCAGCGTAAATACCGATGGCAGCAATACATTGCCCGCGCGTTGGATGCTGTCCGCCAACTGCGCATCGGTATCCAGCGAAATTTCCGCCTCGGCAATGACCGCCCCTAACTGCTCATTGGGCCCGCCGGCAGCAGCAGAACTACCCAACGCTTCTTTCAACTTGCGGATGAATAGCAGCCCCCGATCCACCTGCGGCTCAAAGAAGAAGGCCGTATGGACCACGGTTTTGGCCTTGGCGGCACTGAGTTGATCAATCAGTTTGGCGTGAATGTCGCGCGGCCAGGGCCAACGCCCCAGGTTTGCGATGCTTTGGTCGTCAATGGCAATAACCGCAATGCGATCCGAGGGCTGGCGTGCGGTGCTGGTGCTGGCAACGTCATAGAAACGGCGCTCCAGAGCGCCAATCATGTCGGTTGACAGGTGCAGAAACACGGCTGCCAGCAAAACCATCAATCCGGCGAAACCGTCGGTTCTCCAGAATGATCCTGCACCCGATTTTGAAGACTTCTTCAAGTACCACCCCTGCCACAGTAATGAAACCGCGCAACTCCGGCATGCCGTCGGGCGGATATGAAGGGTTGCACCGCGTTAGATGCCTACGTTATCAGAGGGGCGCCACAGGGACAATAGCAGGCGCCCCCTATTGGCTGCAATTTCGACTAATTGCCGCTTTTTTCGGACAAAAAGAGCGCACAAGTAAAAAAGCCCAAGCAAACTGCTTGGGCTTCTTCAGGTGTGGGGACAAGCCCCGGACCCAGGACGGACGCTTACAGCATCGCCTTCAGCAACTTGGCCATTTCAGACGGGTTGCGTGTGACCTTGAAGCCGCACTCTTCCATCACGGCCAGTTTGGCATCCGCGGTGTCAGCGCCACCGGAGATCAGGGCACCTGCGTGGCCCATGCGCTTGCCGGCAGGCGCGGTCACGCCAGCGATGAAGCCAACGATCGGCTTCTTCATGTTGGCCTTGCACCAGCGAGCGGCTTCGGCTTCGTCCGGTCCACCGATTTCACCGATCATGATGACGGCATCGGTATCGGGATCTTCGTTGAAGGCGCGCATCACATCGATGTGCTTCAGGCCGTTGATGGGGTCGCCACCAATACCGACGGCAGAAGACTGGCCCAGACCGATTTCGGTCAATTGCGCCACGGCTTCATAAGTCAGGGTACCGGAGCGGGAAACCACGCCGATACGACCCTTGCGGTGGATGTGACCGGGCATGATGCCGATCTTGATTTCGTCAGGGGTGATCAGACCGGGGCAGTTCGGGCCCAGCAACAGGGTCTTCTTGCCGCCGGCGGCTTCCTTGACCTTCATGCGGTTGCGCACTTCCAGCATGTCCTTGACCGGAATGCCTTCGGTAATGCAGATCGCCAGATCCAGATCGGCCTCAACCGCTTCCCAGATGGCGGCTGCAGCGCCTGCCGGGGGAACATAAATCACCGACACCGTAGCGCCGGTTTCAGTCGCGGCTTCCTTGACGGAAGAGTAGATCGGGATATTGAAGATGGACTCGCCAGCCTTCTTGGGGTTCACGCCCGCCACAAAGCAGTTCTTGCCGTTTGCGTATTCCTGGCACTTTTCGGTGTGGAACTGACCGGTCTTGCCGGTAATACCCTGGGTGATGACCTTGGTGTCTTTATTGATGAAGATAGACATGTTTCTTGCTCCGCCTTACTTGACCGCTGCCACAATTTTTTGGGCCGCTTCGGCCATGGAGTCTGCGCTGATGATGGGCAGGCCGGATTCGGCCAGCATCTTCTTGCCCAGGTCTTCGTTGGTGCCCTTCATGCGCACCACCAGCGGCACGGACAGGTTCACCGCCTTGCAAGCCGTGATCACGCCGGTAGCGATGGTGTCGCACTTCATGATGCCGCCGAAGATGTTGACCAGAATGGCCTTGACCTTGGGGTTCTTCAACATGATCTTGAAGGCTTCGGTCACCTTCTCGGGGGTGGCACCGCCGCCCACGTCCAGGAAGTTGGCGGGTTCAGCGCCGAACAGCTTGATGGTGTCCATGGTGGCCATAGCCAGACCAGCGCCGTTCACCAGGCAGCCGATGTTGCCGTCCAGGCTGATGTAGGCCAGGTCGAACTTGGAAGCTTCCACTTCAGCAGGATCTTCTTCGTCCAGATCGCGGTAAGCCACGATTTCGGGGTGACGGAACAGGGCGTTGGAGTCAAAGTTGAACTTGGCGTCCAGAGCAATAACGTTGCCCTTGCTGTCGCGGTTCAGGGGGTTGATTTCGACCAGCGCTGCGTCGGTGTCCATGTAGCACTTGTAGAGCTTTTGGAAGATGTCCACGGCTTGGGCAGTGGAGTCAGCAGGCATGCCGATGGCGTCTGCAATCTTCTTGGCTTGTTCAGCACCCAGACCGGTCAGCGGATCGATGAACTCGGTGACGATCTTTTCGGGGGTGGAGTGGGCCACTTCCTCGATGTCCATGCCGCCTTCGCTGGAAGCAATGAAAGCCACCTTTTGCGATGCACGGTCGGTCACCACGGAAACGTAGTATTCCTTCTGGATGTCGGCGCCGTCTTCAATGTA